>JAUWLK010000108.1 GCA_030613745.1 Flavobacteriaceae bacterium
TCCATGTGAGTGGAATTAAGGATTTTCTATTTGCAGAATCGGTCAACTAGGGATGAACGAAGTTAATCCTACTTTAAAGGCCTATTTAAAACAAAAAAAATACAATTCCATGTGAGTGGAATTAAGGATTTTCTATTTGCAGAATCGGTCAACTAGGGATGAACGAAGTTAATCCTACTTTAAAGACCTATTTAAAACAAAAAAATACAATTCCATGTGAGTGGAATTAAGGATTTTCTATTTGCAGAATCGGTCAACTAGTGATGAACGAAGTTAATCCTGCTTTAAAGGCCTATTTAAAACAAAAAAATGAATCATGTTATAGTATGGATTTTTAATTTGCAGCAGCAATCAACTGTAGATCAGCGAAGTTAATCCTTGATTATAAAGACTAGACTTATTTTGAAAACAATAACAACACATCTTGGTGTTCAGATTATTACTTTAAAAACTATAGATCTTTATTTATTTTAATTTTTTGTTTTTTTTAATTTTTAATTTTTGTAAGTTTTTTTCTAATTCCAATTGGAATATTTTTACCTCTAAAGAATGAATTAAAAGAGCATCATTACTGGACTTTTTCATATATAGCAATATGTGTTTAGCAATTTTTTATAAATTAACCAAAAAGCTTGGAGAGGGAATAGCAATTCAATTACAATAACGGCTGTAATTTAAATTTAGTATTTCGTTCTTTTAAAAGATAATAAAGAATAATATAATTATTGATGTTTCTGATTATTTTCTATTAATGATGCTCTCTCTCAAAAAAATATAAAGGCTAATTTGTATTAGGATATATCCCGATAGATATTGAAGCAATATAGATATCTATTGGAATAACACAGTAGAGGGATTAGCTCGAGCTAGATAATTTTCAAAATACTTGAAAAAGTATTTTGAAAATCAAAATCTCGGTAAAAAGAAAAGGGTTTGAAAAAATTCAAACCCCTTAAGTAAAATTAAGATTAATTTTGAGTAATATTTTTATACAATTTTTGTATTAGAAATTAAATAAATAAGATAATTTCCAAGCACGCTGTAATTTATTTTTATTAACAGATTTTTCTCTGATTTTATCTTCTAAAGAATACAAATATATTTTACCATTCATATTTATTTTAGCTTTTATGCATTTTTTTCTTTGATTAGAAATACCAAAAGCTTCAAAATCTCTTGTCTTACAATTATCAGTAATTATAAAGTTCTTACCTTTTAATTTTTGTAAACTTTGAGTCAATTCATTATAATTTTCATCAATAAGAGCGACATCGATTAAATTACCAGTGTCATTTTCATTGAGATATTGTAAAATATTATATTCTAAGTTCATAGCACATAACTTTTATTATCTTTAAGATGTCAATCTTGTTAATAGGTTGCGTAGAAATAATTTTTTTATGAGATTCTTTTTTGTTGCACATTTAGTTAGCTTAGACAGATAAATACATTATAAAATATAAAAAAGTATATTTACAAAGTATATAACTAAAACTATTAATTATGAAAAATCAAAATTATTCTAATCACCGTCTATTTGTACCCGGTTATCATTATTTTACTCTTTTAGGTATTATGATATTGCTAATTGGATCTATTGTTAATTTGGTAAAATCATCTCATGATAATATGTATTCTGCATCATTACTCGTGTTAGGCTCTTTATTGTTATTTTTTACAGCATTTTATGCACGTGGGTTTGCCCTAAAAGCTCAAGATAGAGCAATCTGCGCTCAAGAAAACTTTAGACACTTCATTTTGACAAAAAAAGTATTACCAGAGGAACTAAGTGTTCGTCAGATTATTGGATTACGATTTGCATCGGATGAAGAATTTCCAGCTTTGGTTGAAAAAGCAGTTAATGAAAAAATGACTGAAAATGAAATTAAAAAATCAATTAAAAATTGGAAAGGTGACTATTACAGAGTGTAGTTTGCTAAAGTAAATCCTGCTTCAAGCAGGATTTATTATTTCTAGCAAATTTTTGTAATATTACATTTAAAATTACACTTCATGGAGAACCAAGACAATCTTTCTAAAATACAGATTGAAGATCAAAAGATAATTCTAAATAAAGAATTAAATATATGGGAAGCTTTAATACCTGTTATTATTTTAATGTGTATGCTTGCCTATAATATTTTTTTTGTAGGAGGTGAATTATTAGGTGAATATTCAAATCAATATATTTTATTAACTGCAGGGTTTATAGCTGCTGTTGTTGGTTTTTTTAATAAGGTTTCATTAAAAATAATGATTTTAGAAATTTGGGAAAATTTAAAAAGTGTTTTTATTCCTATAATGATTTTATTTTTAGTTGGAGCTTTAGCCGGAACATGGTTAGTAAGTGGAATTATTCCTGCAATGGTGTATTACGGACTTCAAGTGCTAAGTCCTGCAATATTTTTACCGGCATCGGTTGTTATTGCAGCAATTATTTCTATTGCAACAGGTAGTTCCTGGACTACTTCTGCAACTGTTGGAATTGCTTTGGTTGGTATTGGAAGTGCATTGGGAATTCCTACAGGAATGATAGCCGGTGCTGTAATTTCAGGAGCTTATTTTGGTGATAAAATGTCTCCGTTAAGCGATACAACAAATTTAGCACCTGCTATGGCGGGAACAGATTTGTTTACGCATATACGGTATATGGCTATGACTACTATTCCAACCATAACAATAACATTGATTGTATTTAGTATTTTGAGTACAAATATTGAAACAACTGGAAATGCAGATATTAGTGGTTTACTTCACACAATCAAGAGTACTTTTAATATTTCTCCTTATTTATTTATTGTTCCCCTGATAGTGATAGGACTAATTTTATTTAAAACAAGACCATTAGTTGCATTGGGTACAGGTGTTTTATTAGCAGCAGTATTTGCATTTATATTTCAATCAGAAATACTCGGTAATTTGTCATCTTCAAATTTTGAATCAATTATAAATGCCATATTTATTGATACAGAAATTCAAACAGATAATGAAAAATTAAATGAATTGTTTAGTGCAGGTGGGATGAAAGGAATGATTTGGACAATTTTGTTGATCATTAGTGCAATGGTATTTGGTGGTGTTATGGATGCTATTGGTGCTTTGGCGAGAATTACTAGAGAATTATTAAAATTAGCAAAAACAGTTTTTGGATTGTTTACAACTACCGTTATTAGTTGTTTAGGTTTAAATGCTATTGCTAGTGATCAATATTTAGCAATTGTAATTCCAGGAAAAATGTTTAAAAAAGCTTATGAAGATAGAGAATTAGCACCAGAAAATTTGAGTAGAACATTAGAAGATTCAGGTACAGTAACTTCAGTTTTAGTACCTTGGAACACTTGTGGCGCATATCAATCTACCGTTTTAGGTGTAAGTGTTTATGATTATTTTATTTATGCGATTTTTAATTATTTAAGTCCGTTTATGACTTTACTTTTTGCAGCATTTCATATTAAGATCAGGCAATTGGCGGTGAAGTAAAATAATTTTATGCCCAAAGTATTACCTGATATGTGTTTTTATATAACAATTGGTTGTAATTTGATAAAAAAATGAAAAGCCTGACTAAATTTTTACTACTTATAGTTTTGACAACAAGTTGTTATACATCGACAAAAAAAGATGACATTACAAATAACAAAACAGATAAATCTGAACAAAAAGTTATAATTATGAAAGATACAACACCAAAAGTTACAGGTATAGGTGGAATTTTCTTCCGATCGAAAAATCCAAAAGAAACAAGGGAATGGTATGGAAAAAACTTAGGCCTTGCGATTAATGACTACGGTTCTCCTTTTGAATTTAGGAATGCCAATCGACCATCTGAAATTAATTATCTTAACTGGAATCCTTTTGATGAAAAAACAGAATACTTTGACCCATCACAAAAAGAGTTTATGATAAATTACAGAGTTCAGAATATTGAAGGATTGTTGAAAAAACTCAAAAAAAATGGTGTAATTATAGTGGATAGTATTGAAGAGTTTGAATATGGAAAATTTGTTCATATAATGGATCTTGAAGGGAACAAAATTGAGCTTTGGGAGCCCATCGATAGTTTTTTTACTAAAATGGGTGGAGAAACAACTAAATAATAAATCACATAAAATAATAGTAAAATCGATAGTTCAAAGTAGGAATAAAGAAATGGGTATAAAATATAAATCGTTTGAAACAGAAAGGTTAATAATAAAACCTACAAATGAAGACGATTCTTTATTTATTTATGAGTTGCTAAATACTCCTAAATGGATTACAAACATTGGCGATAGAAATGTTAACTCAATTGAAGATGCAGCCAATTATATCAAAAAGAAAATGACACCACAATTAGAAAAACTAGGATTTTCAAATTATACTGTAATTAGAAAATCAGATGGTGTAAAACTGGGAACTTGCGGACTTTACGACAGGGATGGATTAGATGGAATTGATATAGGCTTTGCTTTCTTACCACAATTTGAAAAAAAAGGTTATGCTTTTGAAAGTGCTAATAAAATATTAGAAGTGGCAATTAGTGATTTTAAAATAGTAGAAATATCTGCAATAACTACCAAGGAGAATATAGCATCACAAAAATTATTAAATAAAATTGGACTTAAGTTTGAAAGAATTATAAAAATTCCAAATGATAATGCAGAACTTCTATTATACAAGTTTGAAAACAGTTAGTATTATTTTAAATAATAATAAGCTTAATAATTTAATAGAAAACAAGCCACTAACAGGAGAAATGATAGGTTACAATAGTAGCTATCATAGTCCGCTGAGGTAAAAGATATCGGTATGGGTGTAACAGCACCTGCCAATCATCATCATTGGGTAGGTTATGTAGGTATAAAATATCAGTAAAATATTTTTTATTATAGTTTTCTATATATAAATAATAAGCAATTAATAGTGTGATAATGAACAATATAAGTCTTAACAGCAAATTCAATTTAGGTTTTTTTCCTACACCATTACATTCTTTAAAAAATTTATCAAAAAAGTATTCTGAATATAATCTTTTTATAAAAAGAGATGACAATACAGGGTTAGCTTCTGGGGGAAACAAAACAAGGAAATTGGAATATTTAATTCAAGAAGCTTTAAATAATGGTTGTGATACAATTATTACTGCAGGAGCTCAACAATCTAATCATTGTAGGCAAACAGTGGCAGCTTGTGCTGTTGCAGGCTTGGATTGCCATTTATTATTAGGCGGATATGAACCTGAAAAGTACGATGGAAATTTATTGTTATCACATTTGTTGGGAGCAAAGATTCACTTTACAGGTGAAAATAGAAAAGGTGAAGATATTGAATCATTAAAATCAGAATTAGAATTAAGTGGTAAAAAGTGTTTTGTAGTTCCTTATGGGGGATCGAATTTTATTGGAGCCTTAGGGTTTGTCAATGCTGTAAAAGAGTTAAAGGATCAGTTAGCTGAACAAAACTTGATAATGGATTATATATTTTTTGCCTCAAGTTCAGGAGGAACACAAGCTGGCTTGACAATAGGCTTGGAATTATTTGATCTGAAAACAAAATTAATTCCGATTAATATTGATAAAGAAATGTCAACCATTTCTACAGAAGAAATTGTATTAGATCTTATTGATAAAGGAAAGGAAATGTTCGAATTAAAGAAAAATTATCAATTTAAAGATGTAGCTCTTGTTAGAGATTATGACAAAGCCGGTTATGGAGTTATTACCGAAAACGAAAAGTCAACAATAAAAGAATTGGCAAGAACAGAAGGAATTTTGCTTGATCCGGTTTATACAGCTAGAGCTTTTTTTGGGATGTTAGATTATTTGAATCTCAAAAAAATAAAACCCAATTCAAATATTCTTTTTTGGCATACAGGAGGCTTGCCTGCAAACTTTTATTATGCAGATAAACTAAAGGGTATTACTAATTAATCAGTTCTTTTAAAAGATAAAACAATGACTGAAAAAAATAAAATGCTTTCAGGTCAATTATACAATCCAAATGACCCAATACTTATTGATGAAAGACGTAAAGCCAGATTATTAGTTGAAAAAATTAATAAAATGGGTGATGATAAGATAAAAGAAAGAAGAAAATTATTTTATGAATTAGTTGGTAAAGCTGATAAAGGACTATGGATTGAACCTCCTTTTTATTGTGATTACGGTTATAATATTAAGCTTGGTAAAATGGTTTTCATGAATTTTAATTGCTGTATTTTAGATGTTATGGAGGTAAAAATAGGAAATAATGTATTTTTAGCTCCAAATGTTCAAATTTATACAGCAACTCATCCTATTGATGCAAAAACAAGAAATTCTTGGCTTGAATTTGCCAAGCCGGTAATAATTGGTAATGATGTTTGGATTGGTGGTGGTGCTATTATTTGTCCAGGTGTAACAATAGGTAATGGTGTTGTAGTTGGAGCAGGTTCTGTTGTTACTAAAGATATTCCAGATAATGTTTTGGTTGTTGGAAATCCTGCAAGAATAAAGAGGGAAATTGATAATTAGTGAAACTCGATTTTGAGGAATCTATAAGATGAACTTAAAATTGTAAGTTGAACTAATCCCGCTCCCAATATTTATTGGGATTAGCGGGATATATGGTTAACTTTTGTGAATAATAATATAGAGATAAGACCGCTTTGCTGTAAGAGAAAAGAATAAAGACTTACTTGTATAAAACTGGTAATTATATGTTTATATTTGTTTTGAATAAGAGTTGTATGCAAGTTAAAACCCTTAGCAAATCATATGCCAGCAATCTACTATATTGAGGATTTAACAGAACTAAATGTAAATGAAGAAATATACTTCAATAAAGATTTGGTGTTGAAATCCGCAACCATTGAACAACAAAATATAATAAAATCGTTAATGAGTAAATTTGGAAGTTTTCCAAGTGAACCATCATCATATTCAGGTTATCACGAATATAAAATGGTTGAAAGACTACCTGAAGGAGGTATTAAATCAAAAAAAAGAAAACAAGAAGATTTTCGATATTTTATTTTAGAACATAATTCTAACCAAATTAACCCATTTTTCACTAAAGCTTTAGCTCTAAAAGAGAAAGAATTTTTTATCCCATTTGGTTTTGCAAAAGCTGATTTTGGAATGTCAATATTTCATGCTATCAGCGAATTAGCAGCCTATACTTTTTATAATGATAAGAATACAGTTTTTCCTGTAAAATTTCCCGAAGACCCTAAATTATTTAATAATGAGGATAAACAAGAATTTGAACTAAATATGAGTTTACTAGAAAATTTTGATCTGAAAAAAGAAAAGTATCCTCATATCAATAAGGCGCTTGAAGATTTTTTGAAAATTGGTGAAATTTCAAATAATTCTGTATTTAAAATAGTAAGTTATTTTGCTTGCTTGGAATTATTAATAGTAGACAATAGTTATGACAAATTAAAATCCATCAATTTACAATTACAATCAAAATTGAATTTACTGAATAATAGATTTGGAGAAAAAATAGATATCTCAAAGTATATAAAAGGGCCTGATACTTTAACACTAGGAAAGGTTATTGGGATTATTTACGACTACAGAAGTTCCATTGCCCATGGAGATTTTCTGAATTTTGAAAAGAAACTTCAAGTTTTGGAAAAAATTTCAAGTTTAGAAATAACCAATTTTTTAAGGGTCGTTGTAAAAAAAGTAGTAGTTTATTCTTTACGAGAACCCCAATTGATTACTGATTTAAAAAAATGTTAGTATACCTATATACAACAAAGACCGCTAAAAATTATTATGGTTTTTCTCCTGCAAGGTTTTCAAAACCTTGTAGGTCTGAATATAACCTACTTATAAACCAAACTAATCTGTTCAGCACATTTTTCACCATCAATGGCTGCTGAAATGATACCTCCTGCATAACCAGCTCCTTCCCCGCAAGGGTATAAACCTTTAATTTGAACATGTTCTAGAGTTTTATGATCTCTAGGAATTCTGACTGGTGAGGATGTTCTAGATTCAGGTGCATGAACAATCGCCTCATTAGTTAAATACCCTTTCATTGAATTACCAAATTGTTTAAATCCTTCTTGTAACGTTTGATATATAAATTCAGGAAAAAGAGTGCCCAATTCAACCGAAGTTGTTCCTGGCATATAGGAAGTTTTGGGAATATTATTAGATAATTTTCCTTCGGTAAAATCAATCAATCTTTGCGCTGGAACTTTTTGTGTTTCTCCTGCTAAATGCCAGGCTTTTTGTTCAATTTGTTTTTGAAATTCAACACCTGCTAGTGGTCCTTTATCCTGAAAAGGAGCAAAATCACTTAATTTTAATTCAACAACAACACCAGAATTTGAAGTTGCTTGATCTCTTTTTGAAGGAGACCATCCATTAGTAACGACTTCACCCGGAGCAGTGGCACAAGGAGCAATTACACCACCCGGGCACATACAAAATGAATATACACCTCTGTTTTTTACTTGCTTTACAATGCTGTAAGGCGCAGGAGGCAAATGCTCACTTCGTATTTCACAATGATATTGAATACTGTCAATTAACTTTTGTGAATGTTCAACTCTAACTCCCAAAGCAAATGGTTTGGCTTCAATTTTAACACCTTTTTTATATAATAGTTCAAAAATGTCTCGAGCAGAATGACCTGTAGCCAATATAATTTTTGGGGAATCTATAATGTCTCCATTTTGAGTTTTAACTCCAATTACAGCTTCATTTTTAATGATGATATCTATAACACG
>JAUWLK010000037.1 GCA_030613745.1 Flavobacteriaceae bacterium
GGATGTTTGTTTGAAAGTAAAAAATTATATGAAAATCAAGTTGGTGATTGGATTGGACAAGAATTAAAGCAAAAAGGATATCAGATTGAACCCAAAGCTGAACAAATGTTGGTAGAATTCTTAGGGACTGATTTATCAAAAATTAATAATGAATTAGATAAATTAATGCTGATATTACCAAAAGGAACAGTGATTTCTGCTATTCATATTGAAGAAAATATTGGGATTAGTAAAGATTTTAACAATTTTGAATTACGAAAAGCTGTAGGAGAGAAACAAATAGTAAAAGCAAATCAAATAGCTTATTATTTTGCACAAAATCCCAAAAGTAACCCTTTGATAATGACAATTTCTTTGTTGAATAGTTTTTTTACACAATTACTATTGTATCACGGATTGAAAGATAAAGGTAAAATCAATGTTGCTAAAATGTTACGAATCAATCCTTACTTTGTTAATGAATACCAGAGTGCAGCTCGAAATTATCCTATGAGAAAAGTAGCACAAGTTATTTCACTTTTACGCGAAGCTGATTTGAAAAGTAAAGGAGTAGGAGCAACAAATTTACCTCAAGGAGATATATTAAAAGAATTGTTGTTTAAGGTTATGCACTAATTTTGAAGTAGAAAGAAGTAAGTAGTAAAGAGCCAAGAGCCAAGATTTTTTTTATCTAGCACGATAGCAAAATAGGTTAAGAACCTAAGTAACGTGAGTTCGATATAAAAATTATTGAAATAAATTGATAATCAGAAAGTTAATAAATATTCATCTCTGCAAATTTTACTTTTTCAGTAAAATAGCCTGTGCTGAACTTGATTCAGTATGGCAGTCTCATCATTAAAAAGAGATTGCCACAGTCATACCTCTTTCGCAAAAACGTAAACACTTAAAATTTAATTAATTAGATTATTTGTTAAGTCGAACTCACGTTAAGTAAGAGGTTTAAAGCCCTTCCCTTTGGGAAGGGTTGGGATGGGCTTTTAAGCTATATAATTTCTTGCTCCAAAAATAGCACTACCAACTCTTATCATATTACTACCTTTTTTAATTGCTATTTGATAATCATCACTCATACC
Source organism: Flavobacteriaceae bacterium (assembly GCA_030613745.1). Taxonomy (GTDB): domain Bacteria; phylum Bacteroidota; class Bacteroidia; order Flavobacteriales; family Flavobacteriaceae; genus Lutimonas. Next base: position 1,077 of record JAUWLK010000037.1, read on the forward strand.
CATTGATAAAGTTGAAAATTGAAAGTTTAAAGTTAAAGGTTTATTTGTAATTAGTTTATCAAAAAAAACTTTTAACGAATCAAATTCTTTGGCAATCTGTTCTTTATCTTCAGTAAAACTAGCCATACCCATAAGTCCAACTAATTTGATGTTTTTTAAGCTCTGAAATTCAGACGATGCTACTATTTGTTCAATTTCTTCAAAAGTTAATCCAAATTTTGTTTCTTCTTGTGCTATTCTGGCTTGTAACAAACAATTAATAACTCTATTGTGTTTTTTAGCTTGTTTATCAATTTCTTTTAAGGTTTTAAAACTATCTACACCATGTATTAAGTTTACAAAATGAGCCATATATTTTACCTTGTTCCTTTGTAAATGTCCAATCATATGCCATTGGATATCTTTTGGCAAAACTTCATACTTATTAACCATTTCTTGGATTTTATTTTCACCAAAATTTCTTTGCCCGGCATTATAAGCTTCTTGAATATCGGAAATGGGTTTTGTTTTTGAAACTGCAACTAATGAAATATTTTTTTTCAGTTGTTTCTTAAAATTTATAAGATTTTGTTTTATAAGCATTTAAATTAGTTTTATTTATATTTTACTTTAATTCAAAAATTGTTAATCCACTTCTTAACTTTGGTTCTACATAAGTACTTTTTGGAGGCATAGTTAAGTTATTATCTGCAACTAATTTTAATTGAGAAACTGATAGAGGAATCATACCAAATCCTATTTTAAATTTACCCGAATCAACTTCGTTTTTTAATTGCATTTGGTTTAAAATTTCTGGTATATAAGTTATGGTTTTGTTATTAGTTAAATCATCAATTCCCAATATTGGTTTTAAAATTGTTTTATATAGAATTTGAGAATCCAGGTCATCTAGCGCATTATTTATTATATAATTTGACTTTCTAAGGTATAACTTATAGTATTCTCCATCTAAATACATGCTAAAATGATGTTTTTTAGATGGTTTATAAAATTGCTGACCTAAATTTTCGATTCTATAAAATTCATCCAATCTTATTAAAAATTCTTCTTTAGTTAATTTATTCAAAGACTTTACAAAACGGTTAAAAGAAGATATTTTTAGATTCGATTCAGGAATTAAATAACTCATAAAATAATTATAGTTTTTATCTCCTTTATTTGTTTTATTTTCTTTATTCAATTTGTTGGATAAAAAAAGAGAAGAAGCTATCCGATGATGACCATCAGCAATATATACTGAATTTATTTTTTTAAACTCAGCTTCAATTTGTTTGATCTCCTTATCATTTTCTATTAACCAAAATAAATGAGTCCTGTTTTTATTTGTTGTAAATTCATATTCAGCTCTTTGCTTTTTATATTTTTGATAGATTGAAGTTAAAAAGTCATTATCAGGATAGGTAATTAATATGGGTTCGGCATTAAAACCAGTTATGTCTAAATAATGTCCAAACAATTCTTCACGATCTTTTAAAGTTTTTTCATGCTTTTTAATCACATTGTCTTTATAATCTTGGATACTGGAAAGTGCAATCAAACCCCAGAAGGTAATATTATCAAATGTTTTTTGATGTAAATAAAATAAAGGTTTTTCATCTGTAGTAAAAATACCATTTTCTTTGAATTCATAAAAACGGTTATGCACCAATTTAAACCGCTCAACACCAGTCACATGCTTATTAAATTTAAATCCAGGTTTAAGTATGTGTAAAAAAGAAAAAGGATTTAATTTTAATAAACTTTTTAGTTCCTTTTTATCATAAATTTCATAGGATCTGGTTGTTACTAAAGCAACTTTATCCCGTGTTGGTCGGACTGCTCTAAATGGTTTTACTATTGCCATTTTTTATTCTTATCCTAAAATTTCAATAATTTGAGAAGCCAATTCTTCACCAATTCTACCTTGAGCTTCACCAGTTGCACCTCCAATATGAGGTGTTAACGAAATGTTTGTATTCATTAATAATTGAATTTCAGGAGTTGGTTCATTTTCAAAAACATCTAAGGCTGCGTTTGATATTTTACCGTTTTCAATAGCTTTTACCAAGGCAACTTCATCAATTACACCACCACGAGCGGCATTTATAATTCCAGAACCGTTTTTCATCATGTCAAATTCTTTGGTAGAAATCACGTACTCTTTTTGAGCAGGCATATGCAAAGAAATAAAATCAGATTGTTTTAAAACATCTTCTTTTGATATGGTATTAATAGTAAAATTAACAGTTTGTCCATCGTAAAATTCGAATTCAATAGTTACATTATCAACAAATGGATCAAAAGCAACAACTTTCATACCTACACCCAAAGCAATTTTGGCTGTAGCTTGGCCTATTCGGCCAAAACCTAATATTCCAAGAGTTTTTCCTTTTAATTCAACACCTTTTGCATAAGATTTTTTTAATTCTTTGAATTTTAAATCACCTTCTAATGGCATATTTTGATTGGAATCGTGTAAGAATCGAACCATGCCAAAAAGATGTGCAAAAACTAATTCGGCTACTGAATGGGAAGAAGCAGCAGGAGTATTGATAACTTTTAATCCTTTTTCACGAGCGTATTCAACATCAATATTATCCATTCCGACACCACCTCGTCCAATAATTTTTAATGAAGAACAAGCATCAATGATGTCTTTTCTCACTTTAGTAGCACTTCTTACTAATAAAACATCAATTTGATTTTCATTGATAAAATTTATTAATTGTTCTTGAGCTACAGTTTTTAATATTACCTCAAAACCAGCTTTTTCTAAAGCAACTACACCTGAAGTTGCAATGCCATCATTTGCTAATACTTTCATTTTATATATTTTATAATTATTTTAATTTCTTAATACACTAAACACACAGCGTGCTACTGCAATAATATTTTCTTTATCATGGTATAATTTGATATCAACTTTTACTATTCTTTTTCCATTTTTAATGATTTCCGCTTCAGCGTAAAAATCTTTGGGTTCTGAGCCATGTAAATAGTCAACACGCATGTCAATTGTACTAACTTTATCAGTTATTGCAGTCATGGTAGTCATTGCTGCAATACCTCCAGCTGTATCGGCAATACTTGCCTGAATACCACCATGCCAACGTTTTTGAATAAAATCACCAATAAATTCCTCTTTAAAAGGAATGTGAATTTTGGTGTAACCTTCTTGTAATTCTAGAATTTCTAAACCCAATAATTTATTTGCAGGCATTTTATTTTCAATAGCATGCTTTAATAAACCAAATTTTATTTCTTGAGTCATTAATCTTATAATTTTTTCATCAAGTCAACCAAAACTTGAACACTTTCTAGAGGTAAAGCATTATACATACTTGCTCTATATCCTCCAACTGATCTATGACCTTTTAAACCATTGATTCCTGCATCTTTACACATTTGATCGAATTTTTCTTTTTTACTATCATCGGTCAATAAAAATGTAATATTCATATTTGATCTGTCTTCTTTTGCTGCCGAACCTTTAAATAGAGGGTTGTTATCTATTTCATTATAAAGCAATTCCGCTTTAGCGATATTTATAGTTTCAATTGCCTCAACACCACCTAAATCTTTTAACCATTGTAGAGTTAGCATAGATACATATACCGGAAAAACAGCAGGAGTATTAAACATGCTATCTTTTGAAATATGAATTTGGTAATCTAACATTGACGGAATTTGACGACCAGTTTTACCTAATATATTTTCTTTAACTACGATAAGCGTTGTACCTGCTGGACCCATATTTTTTTGAGCCCCGGCATAAATCAGATCAAATTGTGAAAAGTCTATTTTTCTGGAAAATATATCTGAACTCATATCACAAACTAAAATTCCATCCGTTTTAGGAAATTCTTTCATTTGTGTACCATAAATAGTATTATTACTGGTGCAGTGTATGTAATCAACATCTGTTGGAATACTATATTTTTTAGGGATATAGCTATAATTCTTATCTTTTGAAGAGGATATGACTTCAATATCACCTAATAATTTGGCTTCCTTAATAGCTTTTGAACTCCAAGTTCCTGTATCTAAATACGCAGCTTTTCCTCCTTCTTTTAGTAAGTTATAAGGTGTCATTAAAAATTCTAAACTAGCACCTCCCTGCAAAAATAATGCTGAATATCCTTTGCCTTTTAAATCTAAAAGTTCAAGAACCAAATTTCTTGCATTTTCCATTACTTCTACAAAATCAGGACTTCGATGAGAAATTTCGATTAATGATAGATCTAAATTATTAAAATTAAGGACTGCTTTTGAAGCCTGTTTTAATACTTCTTGTGGTAAGATACAAGGGCCTGCACTAAAATTATGTTTTTTCATTTTATGATTTTTTGATAATACAAAATTGTAGATTTTCTTTAATATAATATGTATAAAATCCTTAAAATTTATATTATTTTTTTATTTAGAATTGAATCCTTTATTTTGTACAGATTTTGTTCTGAATCGTTTTTCGTTTTTCATCTCGGGTTGATTCAATACGCTAAATTGAAATATATCATTTCTTGAATAGTGCCCAATTACATCAAAATCTAACTTACTCAAATTGATTTCTTCTAAATTGATATCAGCAATCAAAGCTCCAGATTTATCAAATAATGGTCCTGCAATTATTTTACCAAGAGGAGAAACAATGACACTGCCTCCACGACACATATTTTCTGGTTCATCTTTTACTAAAGAGAGATATTTTTTTGGATACATAGATTTTGTAAAATACTGATTACATCCTAAAACAAAACACCTTCCTTCTAATGCAATATGTTGCATAGTAGAAGTCCATTCTTCTCTAGCATCTGCAGTAGGAGCTATATAAATTTCAACACCTTTTTTATACATTGACATTCTTGCCAAAGGCATATAATTTTCCCAACAAATAAGTCCTCCAAGTTTACCTATTTTAGTTTGAAAAGTTACTAAAGAATCACCTGATGCTTCACTCCAAATAATTCTTTCTGTTCCAGTAGGTTTAATTTTTCTATGCACGCCTAATAGACCATCAGTAGGTGAAATATATAGCATTGAACAATATAAACTTCCACTTATATTTTCTTTTTCTGTAATTCCAATTACCAAATAAACATTATTCAATTTTGCTAACCGCTCAAGCCTTTTTAAGTCATCACTCTGTATATCTATGCTATTTTTATAATATTCTGAATAAAGATTCCTACCTTCACTTGTTCTACTTCCTATTTTAGCTCCAAAGGAAAAACCTCTTGGATATCCGGGGATAAATGATTCAGGAAAAACAATTAACTCACATCCCTTTTTGGCATATTTCCTTGTAAGTTCTTCAACCTTAATAATTGTCTTTTCCTTATCGAAGAAAATTGGACTATCTTGAATTAAACATACTTTTATTTTCATACAACTATGATATAAATACAATATTACTTCATCTAGGCTCTAACGAAATACAAGGAATAATCATCTCTTCAAGCGAAATACCACCATGTTGATAGGTGTTTTTATAATACTTGACATAGTGGTTATAATTATTAGGATACGCAAAAAATAAATCTTCTTTGGCAAAAATAAACGAGCTACTCATGTGTAAAGAGGGTAAAAATATATCTCTAGGGTTTTTTACTAAATACACCTCTTTTTCATTATAACTCAAGCTCTTTCCTGTTTTATAACGTAGGTTAGAGCTTATATTTTTATCACCAATTACTTTTGAAGGTCGTTTGGTATTTATAGTACCATGATCGGTTGTGATAATTAATTTTAAGCCCATTTGCTGTGCTTTTTGGATAATTTTAAGTAATGGTGAATTTCTAAACCAACTTAATGTTAATGAACGATAAGCTTTATCATCACTTGCCAATTCCTTAATCATTTCCATTTCGGTACGAGAGTGAGACAGCATATCAACAAAATTATACACAACAACTGTCAAATCATTATTTTTTGTTTTAGCAAAATTATTAGCTAAATCTTTACCCTTACTTAAATTTGTAATTTTATAATATTCGTGTGAAATATTTAAATTCAATCGTTTTATTTGTTCGGTTAAAAATTCATTTTCATATAGGTTTTTACCACCCTCATCTGTATCATTTCTCCAATATTCTGGATATTTCTTTTCCATATCCAAAGGCATTAAACCTGAAAATATTGCATTTCTTGCATATTGTGTTGCAGTAGGAAGAATACTAAAAAATGTAGTTTCATCAACTGTTTTATAATATTCGTTTATTGTAAGTTCTAAAACTCGTAATTGATCATATCTTAAATTATCAAGAACAACTAAAAGAGTGCCATTTTTTGTATCTAATTGAGGAACGATAATATCTTTAAATAGTGTGTGTGACATTACAGGTTTGTCTTCACCGTGAAACCACCCTAGGTAATTTTTCTTAATAAATTTATAAAATAATGCATTTGCTTCTTCTTTTTGACTTTCTAAAATCTCAGTCATGCCAACATCTGAAATAGATTCTAATTGAATTTCCCAATGCACAAGTTTTTTGTACAATTCAATCCAATCTTCATAAGTATTTACCATGGCTAAATCCATAGATATTTTTCTAAACTCTTGTTGGTAGTTTGAAGTAGTTTTTTCAGAAACCAGACGTGAAATGTCTAAATTCTTTTTTAAACTAAGTAAAATTTGATTTGGATTAACCGGTTTGATCAAATAATCAGCAATTTTTGAGCCAATCGCTTCTTCCATAATAAATTCTTCCTCACTTTTGGTAATCATAATTACGGGCAAATTAGGATGGTTTTCTTTAATTTGTGATAAAGTTTCCAAACCTGAAAGACCAGGCATATTCTCATCTAAAAAGACAATGTCAAATAGCTCTTCTTTTACCATTTGTACGGCATCAGCTCCATTAGTGCAAGGAATAACAGTGTAGTTTTTTTTTTCTAGAAATAAAATATGAGCTTTTAAAAGTTGTATTTCATCATCAACCCATAGAATTTTTACCGTACCCATTATAAATGTTTTTAAAAGTGATTATTCAATTTAAACCTTTATTTTTGTTATCTAACAAGTGTATTTTTATAGGTATAAATGAATTCCGAAAAATACAAAAAACAACCAAATTATTTTGAAAAAAATTGAAATTTTTAATGATCCAATTTACGGTTTTATCACCATACAAAATACATTAATTTTTAAAATTATTGAACACCCTTATTTTCAACGATTAAGGCGTATTTCTCAAATGGGATTATCTTACCTTGTTTACCCTGGTGCACACCACACAAGATTTCATCATGCAATTGGTTGCTTATTTTTAATGCAAAAAGCAATTGAGACTTTAAGAATGAAAGATGTTATTATTAGCAAAAAGGAAGAAGAAGCCTTGCAAGTTGCAATTTTACTCCATGATATAGGTCATGGTCCATTTTCACATACACTAGAACATAGTATTGTAGAAAATGTTAATCATGAAGAAATTTCATTGCACTTTATGGAATTGATAAATATAGAATTTAATGGTAAATTGAATCTGGCAATACAAATCTTTAAAAGAGAATATCATCGGAATTTTATGCACCAACTTATTTCCAGTCAGTTAGATATGGATAGGTTAGATTATTTAAAACGAGATAGTTTTTATAGTGGAGTTGCCGAAGGAAACATAAATGCTGAGCGAATAATTACAATGCTAAATGTTAAAGATGAAAATTTAGTAATAGAAAATAAAGGAATTTATTCAGTTGAGAAATTCATAATTGCCAGAAGGCTAATGTATTGGCAAGTTTATTTACATAAAACAAGTTTGGCCGCAGAAAAGGTATTAGTAAAGATTTTGCAAAGGGCTAAAGAACTTACAAAAAAAGGTAAAAAATTACCTTCAAGTGAAGCATTACAATATTTTCTAAAATCGGATATAAACAAAAAGAATTTTACACCAGATGTATTAGATTTGTTTTCTAGATTAGATGATTATGATGTGATTTCGGCATTAAAGAATTGGTGTTATTACAATGATTTTATATTATCAACTTTATGTAAAATGATTATTAATAGAAAATTACCTAAAGTAGAGATGCATAATCAAAAGTTTACTAAACTTTATTTTGAAAAAATTAAGCAAAATACTGCTAAAAAATTATCAATTAATGATAAAGAACTACATTACTTTGTTTTTAAGGGAGAAGTTAAAAATCAAGCTTATGATATAGTAAATGAGCAGATAAATATATTACACAAAAATGGAAAAATTACTGATATTGTTGAAGCTTCTGATAATTTAAGCTTACAAGCTCTTGCAAATTCAGTTACCAAACATTTCATATGTTATCCTAAGTATTTTTAATATTACAAATCATGGTTATTAATTTTTAGTACTTTTGCACCGATGAAATTTACAGCTGCACAAATCTCAGAAATTCTCAACGGAGAAATTGAAGGAAATATAAACGAAGAAGTTTATAAACTTTCAAAGATAGAAGAAGGAGAAAAAGGTTCTATAACTTTTTTATCGAACCCAAAGTATCAGACCTTTTTATATACAACTGAAGCTTCGATAGCTATTGTAAATAAAGATTTTATTCCTGAAAAAGAAATAACAACTACCTTAATAAAAGTTGAAGATGCATATAAGGCCTTTACTAAACTTTTAGAATATTATAATGAAATAAAATTACATAAATCAGGTATTGAAACCCCACATTTTATTCACGAAAATACAAAATTAGGTACTGACATATATATTGGAGCATTTACCTATATAAGTCAAAATGTTACTATTGGAAATAATGTTAAAATTTACCCAAATGTTTTTATAGGAGATAATGTTAAAATTGGAAATGATACTACCATCTTTGCAGGAGCAAAAATTTATTCTGAATCTCAAATTGGAAACAATTGTACATTGCATTCAGGTGTAATTATTGGTTGTGATGGTTTTGGATTTTTGCCTAATGAAAAGGGTGAGTACAATAAAGTTCCACAGATTGGAAATGTGATTATAGAAGATAATGTAGATATAGGATCTGCAACAACTATTGATAGGGCAACTTTGGGATCAACAATTATTAGAAAAGGAGTAAAACTTGACAATCAAATTCAAATTGCTCATAATGTTGAAGTTGGAAATAATACAGTTATTGCAGCACAAGCTGGGGTAGCAGGATCAACAAAAATCGGGAAAAATTGTCAAATTGGCGGTCAGGTAGGAATTGTAGGTCATATTAGCATAGGTAATAATGTTAGAATTCAAGCACAATCAGGTATTGGTAGATCTTTGAAAGATAATGAAATAGTTCAAGGCAGTCCAGCTTTACCATACTCAGATTATAATAAATCATATGTACATTTTAAAAATTTATCAAAATTGGTTAATAAAGTAGATGAATTAGAAAAAAACATTAATACTAAAGAATCACAGAATGAGTATTAAACAAAAAACTATACAAAAAGAAGTTTCCTTAGAAGGAGTAGGATTGCATACTGGTAAAAAAGTAAAATTGACTTTTAAACCTGCCCCTGAAAATACAGGCTATACTTTTGTTAGAACAGATTTAGAAGGTAAACCTGCAATTGAAGCACTAGCTTGTAACGTTACAGATACACAAAGAGGTACCAATATTGAAAAGAATGGAGTTATAATTAATACTTCAGAACATGTACTAGCTGCAATTGTTGGATGTGATATTGATAACATTATTATTGAATTAAATGCCCCAGAACCTCCTATTATGGATGGGTCTTCAAAATATTTTGTTGAAATTTTAGAAAAAGCAGGTATTGTTGATCAAGAACGAGAAAGAGAAGTTTATGAAATAAAAGAGATTATATCATTTAAAGATGAAGAAACAGGAAGTGAAATAATGATTATGCCTTCTGATAAATATGAAATTACTACAATGGTTGATTTTGGCACTAAAATTTTAGGTACCCAAAATGCTACTTTAAACAAAATAAGTGATTTTAAAGAGGAAATTGCAAATGCGAGAACTTTTAGCTTTTTGCATGAAATAGAAATGCTTTTAGAAAATGATTTAATAAAAGGAGGAGATTTAAATAATGCCATAGTTTATGTTGATAAAAAAATATCAGATAAAACTATGAAAAAACTTAGTAAAGCTTTTAATAAAAAATCTGTAAAAGTTAAACCAAATGGCATATTAGATAATCTAACGTTACATTGGGCCAATGAAGCTGCTCGTCATAAATTACTAGATGTAATTGGTGATTTAGCTTTAATAGGTACAAAAATTAAAGGTAAAGTTATTGCTACTAAACCAGGACATAAAATAAATACCAATTTTGCCAAAAAATTGATGAAAATTATACAAATTGAGAAGCGAAATAAGGTTCCTCATTATGATTTAAACCTGCCCCCATTGATGGATATCAATAAGATTATGAGTATTTTACCTCATCGTCCGCCATTTTTATTAATTGATAGAATTCTTGAATTATCGGATAACCATGTTGTTGGAATGAAAAATGTAACAATGAATGAATCATTTTTTGTTGGACATTTTCCTGAAGCTCCTGTTATGCCTGGTGTATTACAGGTTGAAGCTATGGCACAATGTGGAGGGATTTTGGTGTTAAGTACCGTACCTGACCCTGAAAACTATTTGACCCTTTTTATGAAAATGAATAATGTTAAATTTAAACAAAAAGTTTTACCGGGTGATACGCTTATTTTTAAAGCAGAATTAATGGGACCAATCAGAAGAGGTATATGTCATATGCAAGCATATGGATATGCAAATAATAAATTGGTTGTAGAGGCAGAATTAATGGCTCAAATTGTGAGGAAACCAGAAGAATAAAATAATAAAGAAAAAAAATTATAAATAACATTATGAATCAACCTTTAGCTTATATACATCCTGGTGCTAAAATTGCAACAAACGTTGTAATTGAACCATTTTCAACAATTCATAATAATGTAATAATAGGTTCAGGTACTTGGATCGGTTCAAATGTAACAATAATGGAAGGTGCTAGAATTGGAAAAAATTGTAGAATTTTTCCAGGAGCTGTAATTTCAGGTATTCCTCAAGATTTAAAATTTGATGATGAAGATTCACTTGCCATTATAGGTAATAATGTAACTATAAGAGAATGTGCAACAGTAAACAGAGGAACAAAAGCATATGGCAAGACTGAAATAGGTGATAATTGTTTGATAATGGCGACAGCACATATTGCCCATGATTGTATAATAAAGAATAATGTTATTATAGTAAATGGAGTTACATTGGGTGGTCATGTTGAAATAGGTGAATACGCTATTATAGGTGGATTATCAGGTATACACCAGTTTATACACATTGGTAAACATGTTATGATTTCTGGAGGCTCATTAGTAAGAAAAGACGTACCACCTTATACCAAAGCAGCAAAAGAACCTTTGTCATATATTGGTATAAATTCTATTGGCTTACGCAGAAGAGGATATAATTCTGAAAAAATTAATGAAATACAAAATATATATAGAATTTTATTTCAAAAAAATAATAATACCACACAGGCATCACGAATTTTAGAAGCAGAATTAGATGCTACTCCTGAAAGAGATGAAGTTTTAGAGTTTATAAAAAATTCACAACGTGGAATTATGAAAGGTTATACAAGTAATTATTAAAAAATTGAGAAAATAAAATGGCAAATACTTCAGATATTAAAAAAGGACTTTGTATTGTTTATAATAATGATACATTTAAAATTATTGAATTTCAGCATGTCAAACCAGGAAAAGGACCAGCTTTTGTTCGTACAAAAATGAAGAGCCTTACAACAGGAAAAACGTTAGATAACACTTTTTCGGCTGGACATAAAATTGAAGAAGTAAGGGTAGAAACTCGTAAATACCAATATTTATATCCTGAAGGAGATACTTTTCACTTTATGAATACCAACGATTATAATCAAATTACTTTGCAAAAAGAAACTTTAGATGCTCCAGATTTGATGAAAGAAGGTGAAATAGTAACCATAATTATTCGTACATCTGATGAGTTACCTTTAGCTGTTGAAATGCCTGCGCATGTTGTTTTAGAAGTTACACATACTGAGCCTGGAATTAAAGGTAATACAGCAACAAATGCAACAAAACCAGCAATTGTTGAAACTGGTGCAAAAGTGAATGTTCCATTATTTATCAACGAAGGTGATAAAATAAAAATAGAAACAGAAAAAGGTACATATCTGGAAAGAGTAAAGGTGTAATTAAATGAAATTCCCTAGAACTTATACTTTAAAAGAAATTGCTCAAATCACTCAAACTAAACCTATTGGGAATGATGAGTTCCCTGTTAAAGGAATAAATGAAATCCATGTAGTTGAATCAGGTGATTTGGTTTTTGTTGATCATCCTAAATATTATGATAAAGCTTTAGAATCAGCTGCGACAGTAATTCTAATTAATAAAAAAGTAGATTGTCCTGAAGGAAAAGCATTATTGGTTTCTGATGATCCATTTAGAGATTTTAATAAATTATCCAATCATTTTAAACCATTTCAGCCAGCAAATCAAAATATTGCAACTTCTGCTAAAATTGGTAAAAATACAATAATTCAACCCAATGTTTTTATAGGAAACAATGTGGTTATTGGCAAGGATTGTGTTATTCATGCAAATGTAACAATTTATGATAACTGTATTATTGGTAATCATGTTATAATACATTCAGGAACAATTTTAGGTGCTGATGCTTTTTATTATAAAAATAGACCAACAGGTTATGATAAATTACTTTCTTGCGGAAGAGTTGTAATAAAAGATAATGTTGATATTGGCGCGGCATGTACAATTGACAAAGGAGTAACAGGTGATACTACAATTGGAGAAGGAACAAAAATTGACAATCAAGTACAAATTGCTCATGATACAATTATAGGTGAAAAATGCTTAATAGCATCACAAGTAGGTATCGCAGGATGTACCATTATTGAAGATGAAGTAATATTATGGGGGCAAGTAGGTATAATAAGTGATGTTACAATTGGTAAAAAAGCTGTTATTTTAGCTCAAGCCGGGGTTTCAAAATCTTTAGAAGGAAATAAAGTTTACTTTGGATCTCCAGCAGCTGAAGCACGTGAAAAATTCAGAGAACTATCCTTAATGAGATCTCTTCCAAAATTAATTGAAAAATTAAAGAAATAACTCCAAAAAATCAATACAATAATTTACTTTTGTACAGTTCAAATATAATTTGAAACCAATAAAAAATAATCGATAAATAATATTAAAATGAGTGTTTTAGTTAATAAAGATTCAAAAATAATAGTACAAGGATTTACAGGTAGTGAAGGGACTTTTCATGCTACTCAAATGATTGAATACGGGACGAATATTGTAGGTGGTGTAACACCAGGAAAAGGTGGTCAAACCCATTTAAACAAACCTGTATTTAATACTGTAGTTGATGCTGTAAAAGAAGTTGCCGCTGATACAACTATTATATTTGTACCACCAGCATTTGCTTCTGATGCAATTATGGAAGCTGCCGAAGCAGGAATTAAAGTAATTATTTGTATTACTGAAGGAATTCCTACTGCTGATATGGTAAGAGTAAAATCATATATTGATCAAAGAGATTGCCGTTTGGTTGGTCCTAACTGTCCAGGTGTAATTACTCCTGGTGAAGCAAAAGTTGGTATTATGCCCGGTTTTGTTTTCAAAAAAGGTAAAGTAGGTATTGTTTCTAAATCAGGAACATTAACTTATGAAGCAGCCGATCAGGTTGTCAGACAAGGCTTAGGTGTTTCTACTGCAATAGGTATTGGTGGTGACCCAATTATTGGTACAACAACTAAAGAAGCTGTTGAAATGTTTATGAATGATGATGAAACAGAAGCTATTGTTATGATTGGTGAAATTGGTGGACAGTTAGAAGCTGAAGCTGCTCGCTGGATCAAAGCTGATGGTAATCGCAAGCCAGTTATTGGTTTTATTGCCGGACAAACTGCACCTGCAGGTAGAACAATGGGTCATGCCGGAGCAATTGTTGGAGGTAAAGATGATACCGCCCAAGCAAAAATGGAGATTTTAAGAGAAAACGGAATTCATGTTGTTGAATCTCCTGCTGAAATAGGAAAAAAAGTAGCTGAAGTGATAAGTAAAATGTAACAATCTGGAATTGTTAAAATTATCATAGTAGATATAATATATTTTAATTAAAGCCTGTTCTTCAATATCTTTGAAGACAGGCTTTCTTTTTAAAATTTAATGTTATTTCTATATTTCATTTTATTATATTTGATATTTCTAAGATAAAATGTATTGAATATGAAATTACTTGAAAATAAAACAGCTTTAATTACCGGTGCTTCACGCGGAATAGGTAAAGGTATTGCTATAGAATTTGCAAAACAAGGGGCAAATGTTGCTTTTACTTTTAACGCCTCTGTTGATGCAGAAAAGATTTAG
>JAUWLK010000278.1 GCA_030613745.1 Flavobacteriaceae bacterium
ATTCTCGCAAATTAATGATTTTTAATGATAAATTAAAATTGATTATTTGATATTAAGTAAATTTCTTATAAGCCTTTTTGTTTATACATCATACAAATGTTTATCTTTGCAGCTTATTAAAAATGAGATAATGAAAATATCATATAGTTGGTTAAAAGAATTCTTAAATATTGATTTAGAAGCTGAAAAAGTTGGTGAAATTTTAACCGATTTAGGTCTTGAAGTTGAAGGAATTGAAACTATTGAATCTGTTAAAGGAAGTTTAAAAGGTGTTGTAATAGGTGAGGTTTTAACTTGTGAAAAACATCCTAATGCCGATAGACTTAAAATTACTACTGTTGATTTAGGTAACGGAGAACCAGTCCAAATTGTTTGTGGTGCACCAAATGTGGCTGTGGGTCAAAAAGTTCCGGTTGCTACTATAGGTACAATATTACATACCAATGATGGAGATAGTTTTACTATTAAAAAAGGTAAAATTAGAGGTGAATCTAGTAATGGAATGATTTGTGCCGAAGATGAATTGGGTATAGGAAATAGTCATGATGGGATTTTGGTTTTGGATGAAGATATAAAGGCGGGTACAGCTGCTGCAAATGTTTTTGATATTCAAACTGATGAAGTATTTGAAATTGGTTTAACTCCTAACAGGTCAGATGCCATGAGTCATTTAGGTGTCGCTCGTGATTTAAATGCAGGACTATTACAACTAGAGGAGATTAAAAAAGAATTAATAACACCACCAGTTAGTAATTTTCATATTGATGAACGTACTTTTAAAATAGATGTAGAAGTTGAAAATAATGATTTAGTACCTCGTTATGCAGGTATAACTATAACTGATTTAAAAATTGAAGATTCACCAAAGTGGTTACAAGAAAAACTAAAAGCTATTGATTTAAAACCTATTAATAATATTGTTGATATTACCAATTATATTTTACATGGTTTAGGTCAGCCATTACATGCATTTGATGTCAGTAAAATTAGAGGGAATAAAATTATAGTTAAAACTTTACCAAACGGGACAAAATTTACCACTTTAGATGGTATTATTAGAGATTTACATGAAGATGATATTATGATTTGTGATGGTGAAAGTAATCCAATGTGTATTGGAGGTGTTTTTGGAGGTGAAAACTCTGGTGTTACAGAAAATACGACATCAATTTTTTTAGAAAGTGCTTATTTTAATCCGGTTTCTATTCGAAAAACTGCAAAACGTCATGCTTTAAATACCGATGCTTCATTTAGATTTGAACGTGGTATAGATCCTGAAACAGTGATTTATGCTTTAAAACGTGCTGCTATTTTGATTACTGAAATAGCCGGTGGTAAAATAGTATCAGATATAGTTGATATTTATCCAAATAAAATTGAAGATTTTCAAGTTCATTTATCTTATGAAAGAGCGTATAAATTAATTGGTGAAGAAATTCCACCCGATACCATTAAAAATATATTGGCTTCATTGGATATAAAAATAAATAATCAAACGGAATCAGGTTTAGGATTAACTATTCCATCATATAGAGTTGATGTAACTCGTGAGGCAGATATAGTTGAAGAAATTTTACGTGTGTATGGTTATAATAATATTGAAATACCTCAAAAATTAAATTCTTCTGTTTCTTATTCAAATAAAGTCAGTATTGAAAAAATTGAAAATATTTCTTCAAATTTTTTAATATCTCAGGGGTTTTATGAAACTATGGCAAATTCTTTAACTAAGCCAGAGTATATTGAAAAATCTGAAATGTTAAATGAAGAACGAAATGTTAATATACTCAATGCTTTAAGTAATGATTTATCTGTTATGCGTCAATCTATGTTAT
Source organism: Flavobacteriaceae bacterium (assembly GCA_030613745.1). Lineage (GTDB taxonomy): Bacteria > Bacteroidota > Bacteroidia > Flavobacteriales > Flavobacteriaceae > Lutimonas. The sequence goes on from JAUWLK010000278.1 coordinate 1,836, forward strand.
TTGGTGCTTTAGAGTCGATAGCATATAATATAAACAGAAAAAATAATAATTTAAAGTTTTTTGAATTTGGAAATACTTACCACAAATATGAAAGTGGTTATTCCGAATTAAAACATTTATCAATTACAGTTTCAGGTAATCAAAATAAAAATAACTGGAATGTTGATAATAAAATTTCAGATATTTTTTATGTTAAAGGAATTATTAAGACATTGTTGTTGAGACTAGGTATAGGAAATGTAAAATACACAAATGTTAAAAATGATGTTTTTTCTGAAGCTATTGGAATGAGTTTAGGAAAAACGAAACTGGTTGAATTCGGATTGGTGAATTCTAAAATATTAAAAGATTTCGGAATCAAACAAGAAGTTTTATTTGCTGATTTTAATTGGGATAACATTTTAAAAAATGTAGGTAAAAAAGAAATTAGAATAAAAGCACTACCAAAATATCCCGAAGTAAAACGTGATTTGGCACTGTTGTTAGATGAAGATATTAAATTTATTGATTTGTATAATGCAGCTTTTCAATGTGAGAAGAAATTATTAAAAGATGTTGATTTGTTTGATGTTTATATGGGAGATAAATTACCTGAGGAAAAAAAATCTTATGCTTTGAGTTTTGTTTTACAAGATGAAAATAAAACTTTAAATGATAAGCAAATTGATAAGATCATGAATAAGTTACAGCAAACATTTTCCAAACAATTTGGAGCAGAGTTGAGGTGAAAAACATCTTAAATCTGTAAGTTTGAAGTGAAAAGTGATTTGAAAGAAAGCTAACTGGTCAAAGGGTGAATATATTAGTAAGAGAATGATTCACCCTTTGACTTGAATATAATTTTGATATTAAAAAGAAGATTTATCTTTACCAAAACTTTTGTGATGTACAAATCTCTTATCCGAAAAGTACTTTTTAATTTTGATCCTGAAAAAGTGCATCATTATACTTTTTCATTTTTAAAACTATTTTTTAAAATTCCTTTGACAGGATATATATTCAAACAAATATTTCAAGTAAAGAATAAAAGTTTAGAGCGTAATTTATTCGGTTTAACCTTTAAAAATCCTGTAGGATTGGCTGCCGGATTTGATAAAAATGCAGTGCTATTTGATGAGTTTTTAAACTTTGGTTTTGGTTTTGTTGAAATAGGAACGGTGACGCCAAAACCACAATCAGGAAATCCTAAAAAAAGAATATTCAGATTGGTTGAAGATGAGGGTATTATTAATAGAATGGGATTTAATAATGATGGTGTAAAAGTTATAGTTGAAAGATTACGTAATAGAAAAACAGATATTATTATTGGAGGTAATATAGGTAAAAACAAAGTTACCCCTAATGAAAATGCTGTTGATGATTACCTTATATGTTTTAATGCCTTATTTGATGTAGTTGATTATTTTGTGGTAAATGTAAGTTCGCCAAACACACCTAATTTAAGAGCACTACAAGATAAAGAACCACTTACCAAATTG
>JAUWLK010000320.1 GCA_030613745.1 Flavobacteriaceae bacterium
GCTAATGTTGAAGGTGCAAATGAAGTAGCAAAAGATATTGCTATGCAAGTTGCTGCAATGAACCCTATTGCCTTAAATGAAGATGGTGTTGATAAAGAAGTAATTGCTAAAGAAATTGAAATAGCAAAAGATCAATTACGTCAGGAAGGAAAACCAGAAGCTATGCTTGATAAAATTGCAGAAGGAAAACTAAAACGTTTCTTTAAAGACAATACTTTGGTAAACCAAGCATTTATTAAAGATAGTAAAATCAATGTTGCCAATTATGTGAAAACAATTGGTAATGTTACAATTGTTGATTTTAAGCGTGTTACCTTAGGTTAATTATCTAAATAAAATTTGAATAAACCCTCATCATCTTGATTTTTATCCTGATATGAGGGTTTTTTTTTACCCTTTTCTCAAATGAAAATAATGCAATCCTAAGTTCTAATTAGTATATTTGTTAAACTTTTTTAAAATTCATATGAAACAAGCAGGTTAAAAGTTTTCTCAGTCAAGGGAATGATTATTTGCAAACAACATGTGACCATCAAAAAACAATAAGTATAAACATATGAAATACAATAGAATTCTTTTAAAATTAAGTGGTGAGGCATTAATGGGAGAACGCCAATATGGAATTGATCCAAATCGTTTATCAGACTACGCACAAGAAATAAAAAAAATTGTAGATCAAAATGTTGAGGTTGCCATTGTTATTGGTGGCGGAAATATCTTTAGAGGATTGGCAGGAGCAAGTAATGGTATGGATAGAGTTCAAGGTGATTATATGGGAATGCTTGCAACAATTATAAATGGTCTAGCTTTACAAAGTGCCCTGGAAGAAGCTCAAATACAAACGCGTTTATTAACGGCTATTGAAATGAAACAAATTGCCGAGCCATTTATTAAACGACGAGCTGTTAGACATTTAGAAAAAGGTAGAGTTGTAATTTTTGGTGGTGGTACTGGAAATCCTTATTTTACAACTGATACTGCTGCTGTTTTAAGAGCTATTGAAATAAATGCTGATGTAATTTTAAAAGGAACTCGTGTTGATGGAATTTATAATGCAGATCCTGAAAAAGATAAATCTGCAACCAAATTTAAAAATATCTCTTTTAAAGAAGTTTTAAATAAAGGCTTAAAAATCATGGATATGACTGCCTTTACACTAAGTGAGGAAAATAAATTACCAATAATTGTTTTTGATATGAATAAAGATGGAAATTTATTGAAAATTGTTTCTGGAGAAAGTATTGGAACTCTTGTTAATGTATAAAAAGAATTGACCATTTCTATATAATTTAAATATTTAATCATGAACGAAGAACTTGAGTTTATTATAGATTCCACCAAAGAGCAAATGCAAAATGCCATTGATCATCTTGAAACTGAGCTTTCAAATATTAGAGCTGGAAAAGCTTCTCCTGCAATGTTACGAAGTGTAAAAGTTGACTATTATGGATCCGTCACTCCACTTAGTCAGGTAGCTAATATTAATTCACTTGATGCCCATACCTTAACCATTCAGCCTTGGGAAAAATCTTTAATTCCTGAAATTGAAAAAGGAATAATGGCAGCAAATTTAGGTTTCAACCCTATGAATAATGGAGAAAGCGTTATAATTAATGTACCTATCTTAACCGAAGAAAGAAGAAAAGAATTAGCTAAACATGCAAGATCTGAAGCTGAAAATGCCAAAGTAAGCATAAGAAATGATAGAAAAGACGCAAATAATGAATTAAAAAAAATAGATATTTCTGAAGATTTATTAAAAAATTCAGAAATGGATATCCAAGATTTAACAGATAAATTTATCAAAAAAACTGATGAATTATATGCTATTAAAGAAAAAGAAATAATGACTATTTAACTTAATAATTATTTTATTACACTCTATTTCTAAATATTAAATCTTAAAATAATTTGAGCAAATCAAATTTTACTTGAAATAAAATTTCTTGCCTTATTTAAAAATTAAAACTTTAAAATGAATTTTTGGTTAGTTGTATCTCGATTTATTCTTAAGCGAAGAATATTTATTTTGTTAGTTTTAGCAGCTACTACTATTTTTTTAGCATCAAAAATTCAAAACATTCAATTTTCTCATACAGAGCCTAACTTATTACCCAAAGACCATAAGGAAAATATCAAGTATAATAAATTTTTAGAAATTTTTGGAGAAGAGGGTAATCTTATCATTTTAGCTATACAAGATAGTGCAGTTTTTACAGCTGAAAATTTTAATAAATGGAATAACTTTTCAAAGAAATTAAACTCCTATCCTGAAGTAGATTTTACTGCGTCTATTGGTGATATTAAAACTTTAAAAAAAGATAAAAAAAATCAAAAGTTTTTTGTTGAACCTTTATACAAAAAAGAACCTACTACCAATGATGAAGTCAAAAAAATAAAAAATGAGTTGTTCAATAATTTACCATTTTTTGATAATTTTTTATTCAA
>JAUWLK010000092.1 GCA_030613745.1 Flavobacteriaceae bacterium
GAAACGCCGTATAAACTTCCTTGAGGTGCTCTAATTTCGGATGGATAATTAGGAAAAGTAGATACATCATTTCCAAACATAGCAGAAGTATCGGTAAATTGCATTCCCGTTAATTGCATACCATCACCTGAATCTCCTACAAATCGAATTACTACAGCATTTACTTGTTCGACTTTTTTCTGGGTAGGCTTTGTTTTATCTGATATCATATTGTTTTTTTGATAATTATTTGATAAAAATATAAAATATTTAAAACTCTAAAAAATTAATGCAAAAATAGAATAGATTTATTAGTTATTTAGTGATTTTTATCATTTATTTTCTGTGACTTTTATTACTTATTTTTTTGTTATCCTAATGCTCTATTTGGAATTGTTCTAAATTATTTCACAAAGAAATAATTTGAATTAAATTTATATAACTTTGTACCTTAATTCTTAAAAAATAAATTATGGCTATTATAATAACTGACGAATGTATAAACTGTGATGCATGTATTTCTGAATGTCCTAACAATGCTATTTACGAACCAGATCAAGAATGGGCTTATTCTGACGAAACTGCATTAAGCGGAAATGTTACAACACCAAGTGGTAATGAAGTTGATGCTGATGCTCAAATTGAGGCAATATCTGATGAATTCTATTTTATCGTAACAGATAAATGTACAGAATGTAAAGGTTTTCACGATGAACCACAATGTGCATCTGTATGTCCAGTAGACTGCTGTATTATTGATGAAGATAATGTTGAAACTGATGAACAATTATTAGCTAAAAAAGCTTGGTTACATGGTGAATAAGTTCAATCAATAATTAATCTTTTAAAAAGCATTTAAAATTTTAAATGCTTTTTTTATTTTCATTCTAAGTCAAAACTTCTTCGCTAAAAAATTTTAATATATTTCTTTTCAACCTTCCTTATTAATTATGACATAAATCATAAAACAAGTTTTATGATTTTTTTATTTTATATACTGCTGTTTATCAAATTATTAACATTCAAGCAAACTGACATATATCATAAATTAAAAGCTACATTAATTTTAATTTTACATCAAATTTAAATATTGTATAAACAAAGTAGTCATTAAACTTCCTGTTTAAAAACAATGATCTAAAATTATTACACTTTAATATTTTATAAAATGAAAAAAGTATTTCCAAAATTAATTTGTGATGCCAATGAAGCAGTTGCACGCATTGCGCATAAAACTAATGAAGTTTGTGCTATTTATCCAATTACTCCTGCATCTCCAATGGGAGAGCATGTTGATTTATATAGCTCAAAAGAACAAAGCAATATTTGGGGTAACATTCCTCGAATAGTTGAATTACAAAGTGAAGCTGGAGCTGCTGGTGCAGTTCATGGGTCACTTCAGGCAGGAGCTTTAACAACAACCTTTACTGCTTCTCAAGGATTATTACTAATGATCCCAAATATGTATAAAATTGCTGGTGAATTATTACCAAATGTTATACATGTAGCAGCCAGAACTTTAGCTACACATGCGCTTTCTATTTTTGGAGATCACAGTGATGTGATGGCCGCTCGTCAAACAGGATTTGCCATGCTATTTGGTGGTTCTGTTCAAGAAGCGCAAGATTTTGCTCTAATTTCACAAGTTGCAACTTTACATTCTAGAATTCCATTTATGAATATTTTTGATGGATTTAGAACTTCTCATGAAATTTCAAAAATTGATAGCATCCCAGATGATATTATCAAAGCAATGATGCCAGAAAACAAAATCATGGCACATAGAAAACATTCTTTAGATCCTGACAATCCTGTAATTAGAGGTACTTCTCAAAATCCAGATGTATTTTTCCAAGCTCGCGAAGCGGCTAATGGATATTACGATAGAGTTCCAAGCATTGTTCAAGATGTAATGAATGAATTTTATAATCATACAGGTCGTCGCTATAGTTTGACTTATTATATAGGTCATCCAGAAGCAGAACGTGTTACCATTATTATGGGATCTGGTGAAGGTGCAGTAAGAGAAACTTTGGAAAAGATGGTTGCCGATGGTGAAAAAGTTGGTGCATTGTTTATTCGTTTGTACAGACCTTTCCCTATGGAAGACATGCTAGAAAAACTACCTGATACCGTTCAAAAAATTGCTGTTTTAGACAGAACCAAAGAACCAGGAAGTATAGGTGAACCTCTTTATATGGATGTATTAAGTGCTTTTGTTGAAAGTGGTGAAGCAATGCCAACTATTGTTGGAGGCCGCTACGGATTATCATCAAAAGAGTTTACTCCAAAAATGGTAAAAGGTATTTATGATGAATTGTTAAAAGACAAACCAAAAAATCATTTTACCGTTGGTATTGTTGATGACGTAACACATACAAGTATTGCCGTTGATAATAATTTTGCTGTAAAAAGATCAACTATTAACTGTATGTTCTACGGTTTAGGATCTGATGGAACTGTGGGTGGTAACAAAAACTCCATCAAAATTATTGGTGAGACAACTGATAATTTTGTACAAGGATATTTTGTATATGACTCTAAAAAAGCCGGCGCTCAAACTATTTCGCACTTACGTTTTGGTCCAGAACCAATTTTTTCTTCTTATTTAATTGATAAAGCTGACTTTATTGCAAGTCACCAATTCAATTTTATTGAAAAATATGATATGATTGCAGACCTTAAGCAAGGCGGTACTTTCTTATTAAATTCTCCTTTTGCTAAAGAGGAAATATGGGATTTATTACCTAAAGAAATGCAAGAAGGTATTATTGAAAAAGAAGCTAAATTCTACGTTATTGACGCTTCAAAAGTTGCGTTAGAAGCAAAATTAGGTAAAAGAACAAATACTGTTTTACAAACTTGTTTCTTTGCCATTTCTGGAATTTTACCTAAAGATGAAGCAATTCAAAAAATTAAAGACGCTATTGTAAAATCTTACTCTCATAAAGGAGATAAGATTGTTCAAATGAACTTTAATGCTGTTGATAAATCATTAGAAAATTTATTTCAAGTAGATTATCCTAAGCAAGTAACTAGCAATAAAGCACTTTTATCTGCAATGACTAATGCTCCAAAAGGTTTTGTAACTGATGTATTAGAAAAAATATTAGCTGGTAAAGGTGATGAATTACCTGTAAGTGCATTCCCAGTTGATGGAACTTTCCCTACAGGAACTACACAATATGAAAAAAGTGGGATTGCTGATATTATTCCAGTTTGGGATGACGAAAACCTATGTACACAATGTAATAAGTGTGTTGCTATTTGTCCTCATGCTGCAATTAGAGCCAAAGTTGTTTCTAAAGATGAATTGTCTGAATCTCCATTAACATTAAAAACTGTTGCGGCAATTGGTAGACCATTTAATAAAGAAGAAGATGTTTATGTTTTACAAGTATCTCCTGAAGATTGTACCGGTTGTGATTTATGCGTTGTGGTTTGCCCTGCTGAGAGCAAAGAAATTCCAAATTTCAAAGCAATCAACATGCATAAAAAACAAAAAGTTGAAGTTGTTGAAAATAAAAATTGGGATTACTTTATTGGTTTACCTAATTATGACCGTACAGAATTAAGCACAACCAATGTTAAGGGATCACAATTTTTAGAGCCATTGTTTGAATTCTCTGGAGCATGCTCTGGTTGTGGTGAAACCCCTTACATCAAATTAATTACACAATTATACGGTGATAGTATTTTAATTGCAAATGCAACAGGTTGTTCATCAATTTATGGCGGTAACTTACCAACAACTCCATACAAAACTAATGAGTTTGGTAGAGGTCCGGCTTGGGCTAATTCACTTTTCGAAGACAATGCTGAGTTTGGTTTAGGTATGCATTTGGCTTTATCTAAAAAACAAGAAATAGCAGTTAACTTATTAAAATCTTTAGAATTGTTAGTAGGTAGTGATATTGTTAATGCTATTCTAGATAACCCAGAAGCAGATGAAAAACAAAAAGCACAAAAACTTGCTGATATTGACAAGCTAAAAGAAACCTTAGCAATATTAGATCAAAGTGAAGATGCTAAAAAACTGAATGAATTAAGCGGTTACTTACGTAAAAAAGCTGTTTGGATATTTGGTGGTGACGGCTGGGCTTATGATATCGGTTTTGGTGGTGTTGATCATGTATTAGGATCTGGTGAAAATATCAATATTTTGGTAATGGATACCGAAGTTTATTCTAATACCGGAGGTCAAATGTCAAAAGCAACTCCTCTAGGTGCAAGTGCTAAATTTGCAATTGCTGGTAAGAAAACTCCTAAGAAAAATTTAGCAATGCAGGCTATTTCTTATGGTACCGTTTATGTTGCACAAATTGCAATGGGTGCAAAAGATGCACAATCATTAAGAGCAATTAGAGAGGCTGCTGAATTTAACGGACCTTCATTAATTGTTGCTTATTCTCATTGTGGTGAACATGGTTACGATTTAAAACATGGTGTAACCCAACAAGAAAAAGCTGTTGAAACAGGCTACTGGCCATTATTTAGATTTGACCCTTCTAAACCAAAAGGTAAGAAGTTCAAACTAGATTCTAAAGTTCCAGCTGCTCCTTTAGAAGATTTTATGTACAACGAAGCTCGTTTTACAAGAGTTGTTAAAGAGAATGCTACTTTGGCTAAAGAATTATTAGATCAAGCACAAGAGCATGTAGAATCTAATTGGGAAAGATTAGAACTGTTTAAGAATATGTAATTATTTTAATTCAAACCTCGTAAGGATAATATCTTTACGAGGTTTTTTATTTTAGAGACTTTAAATAATTTAAATAAATTTTTTAGCAAGTCAAATAAATTTTAATTTACAGTAAAATATAAGTATAAAACTTTATATTTAACATTCACGCACTATTTACCATCATGAAAACAAACCAACATTTTGAAAATGCCAAAGAAAATTTAAAAAATGCAAATGAAGAACTTTTCAAGCCAGAAGAAGATGTAATTACTTATTTGGTTTGTAAAAATTCACAACATGCTATTGAAAACTACCTAATAGGATACCTAAGCTCAAGAGGTTTTGAAACTCATAAAAATGAAACTATTGAAAACCTATTAGAGCGCTGTAAATCACTTGAAAGTAAATTTAATCAGGTTAATATTGATACCATAGATTGTAAAGCTCACAAAATTGATTCAAAGTATTGTGATGATGTAAATAAAGTCAGTTCTTGCTATGATGCAGCAGATAATTTGGATACTTTTTTAAGGAAACTGAATATAACTTAAAACAAATTGAAGTCCTAATTAAAGTACTTCAGGTTTTAACTCACAATAATTTTCAACCTCTAATCATTCAACTTTAAAACTGCCATAAATGCTTGTTGTGGTATTTGAACATTACCAACCTGACGCATACGCTTTTTACCTTTTTTCTGTTTTTCAAGTAATTTACGCTTACGCGAAATATCACCTCCATAACATTTAGCAGTTACATCTTTACGGAGTGCTTTTATCGTTTCACGAGCAATAATTTTTGAACCAATTGCTGCCTGAATTGGAATATCAAATTGCTGACGAGGAATTAATTTTCGTAATTTTTCACATATTTTTTTACCAATACCATAAGCTGTGCTATCATGTAATAAAGCAGAAAGCGCATCCACTATTTGTCCGTTCAATAAGATATCAACTCTAACTAATTTTGATTCTCGCAATCCTATTGGGTGATAATCAAAAGATGCATAACCTTTTGAAACTGTTTTTAATCTATCATAAAAATCAAAAACTATTTCTGATAAAGGCATATCAAAATTTAATTCAACTCTTTCAGTAGTTAAATAAGTTTGATGCGTAATTTCACCTCGTTTTTCTATACACAAACCCATAACAGGGCCAACAAATTCAGCTTTGGTAATAATACTTGCTTTAATAAATGGTTCCTCTACCCTGTTTAAAGTTGATGCTTCTGGTAAATCAGATGGATTATTTACCAAAATAACATCATCAGGATTTTTATTTGTAAAAGCATGGTATGATACGTTTGGTACAGTAGTTATTACTGTCATGTCAAATTCTCTTTCTAATCGCTCTTGAATAATTTCTAAATGCAACATTCCTAAAAATCCGCATCTAAAACCAAAACCTAAAGCTGCTGAGCTTTCTGGCACAAATACTAAAGACGCATCATTGAGTTGTAATTTCTCCATAGATGATCGCAACTCTTCATAATCTTCTGTATCAACAGGATAAATACCTGCAAAAACCATAGGTTTTACATCTTCAAACCCTTCAATCATATTTTGAGTAGGATTTTTAGCATCGGTAATAGTATCTCCTACTTTTACTTCACTGGCAGTTTTTATTCCTGTAATTAAATATCCAACATCACCGGCTTTAATACTTTTTTTAGGTACTTGATTTAATTTTAATGTACCTACTTCGTCTGCAAAATATTCATTGCCGGTAGATACAAATTTGACATGTTGTCCTTTTTTAATTTCACCATTAAAGACTCTAAAATAAGTTTCAACACCACGATAAGAATTATAAACCGAATCAAAAATTAAAGCTTGCAAAGGTTCATTTACATCTCCTTTAGGAGCAGGAACATTATCAATTATTGCTTCTAAAATTTTATCAATACCAAAACCTGTTTTACCACTTGCATGGATAACTTCTTCAGGATCACAACCTAATAAATCAACTATATCATCAGTAACTTCTTCAGGATTTGCACTAGGCAAGTCTATTTTATTCAATATTGGAATAATCTCCAGATCATTTTCTAAAGCTAAATATAAATTAGATATGGTTTGCGCTTGAATACTTTGAGCAGCATCTACAATTAATAGTGCACCCTCACAAGCTGCAATTGAACGAGAAACTTCATACGAAAAATCAACATGACCTGGAGTATCAATCAAATTCAAAATATAATGCTCACCTTTAAAATCATATTCCATTTGAATGGCATGACTTTTAATTGTAATACCACGCTCTCTTTCCAAATCCATATTATCCAATAATTGATCTTTCTTTTCACGATCAGTAACTGTACCGGTATATTCTAAAAGTCGATCAGCCAATGTGCTTTTACCGTGATCAATATGTGCTATTATACAAAAATTTCTGATGTTTTTCATACGTCCTTTTACCTATCTACTATTTTCGGCAAAGATAACTAAATTGTTTTGTGTACAAAATGTAATTTTGTTTTAGTCATGATTAGGAAACACTATGTTTGCTTCTTTTCGAACAGCATCCATAATTTCCATTAAATCTAAACTAAATGAAAGTGGTAAAATTGGGCTTTCAATAAGATTTTTATCGAGGCATTCCATTACATGAGCAGCTTCTAATTCGTATCCCATACCAGAAATTGCATCAAAATCAACAAATTGATCTATGCCGTTTTTGTTCATTAAAATAGGTTCATCTAAATTCCTTTCTACTTTAATAAATCCATTTTCAAAACATAATTCTGTTTCATTTTTACAAGAACTTTCAAAGCTAGATGTTAAAACGGCTATGGCTCCGTTTTCATAACCAAATAACATTGCAATACTATCTTCAACTCCTGTTGATCTGATGTTAGCAATTGTTTTTATATCATTGGGTTTCCCAAACAAAAATAAAGATGTGAATATTGGATAAATACCAATATCAAGTAGCGATCCTGCCCCTAAATTAATATTGTAAAGTCTTTTATCAGAATCAAATTCTGCTTTAAACATAAAATCAGATTTCACAAATTTAAGTTCTCCTAATTCTTTTGATTTTACAATTTCAACTATTTTTAAAAATTGAGGTTGAAAGATAGTCCAAAAAGCTTCCATTAAAAATGTATTATTTTCCTTTGAAGCATTTATCATTTGTTTAACCTCTTTTGTATTTATAGCAAAAGCTTTTTCACATAAAACTGCTTTTTTATGATTTAAACAAAGTAAAGTATGTTCTAAATGGAAAGAATGAGGTGTTGCAATATAAACAATATCAACATTGTCATCTTCTACCATTTCCTGATATGATCCAAAAGCTTTATTATAACCAAATTCATTTGCAAAACTTTTAGCATTTTTTAAGCTTCTTGATGCTGTTGCATATAAATTTGCGTTTGGTAATAACTTTAAATCATTTGTAAATTTTCTTGCTATTTTACCACATCCTAAAATAGCCCAATTGTATTTTTTAAACATAACTTAATTAGTTTATTGATATCAAAAATAGTTAAAACTTCTCTTCCAATTAGTATTGTAATTGGTCTATTTCACTTTAAATTTTATAATATTTGAGTTTGAAATTTAGAATTAAAATATTTCTTCTGGGTTCAGAGCCTCCTACTTTCTAGCCAAGAGCTATATTGAAACGTATTTTACTCTTAACAAGAATAAAATACTTTGACTAATAGAAAACTATTCAACCCAATCAGCAACAAATAAATTGGTATCGTGTGTTCCATTATTATTTCTATTTGAAGAAAATACTAACTTTTTGCCATCTGGTGAAAACATTGGAAAAGCATCAAAAACAGTATCAAAAGTAATTTGCTCCAATCCAGTTCCATCGATATTAATCATAAATAAATTAAAACTATCGTGTTTTTTCTTGTGATGATTTGTAGAAAATAATATTTTTTTTCCACCAGGATGGAAAAATGGCGCCCAATTTGCGCTACCTAAATCGGTAATTTTTGTCATATCACTTCCGTCAACATTACAAACATACAATTCCATATCAGTTGGCATCACCAATCCCTGAGCCAATAAATCTTTGTATTCTTTAACTTCTTGTTCTGTTTTCGGTCGAGAAGATCTAAAAATTAATTTTGTTCCATCAGGAGAGAAAAAAGCACCACCATCATAACCCAATTCGTTAGTTACTTGTTTAACATTTGAACCATCGATATTCATAGTATACAATTCTAAATCACCCGAACGAGTAGATGTAAAAACAACCTTATCCCCTTTTGGAGAAACAGTAGGCTCAGCATCATAACCCGGTGTATTGGTCAATTGTTTTAACTGATTTCCATTGACATCAGCAATAAAAATATCAAAGGTTTTATAAACAGGCCAAACATATTTACCATCATAATCTTCTTTATTAGGAACAGGTGGGCAGGCTTTGTCTCCCAAATGTGTTGACGAATAAATTATAGTGCTATCTCCAGGCAAAAAATAACTACAAGTTGTGCGTCCTAAACCTGTACTAATCATTTGTGGTTTTAACCCATTGCTTAAATCATCTGATAAATTCATCATAAAAATTTGATCACATTTTAAGCCCCACTCTTTTGTGTTAGCTTGAAAAACTAATTTTGTACCATCAAAACTCCAATAAGCCTCTGCATTATCACCACCAAAAGTTAATTGTTTGATATTTTTTAAATGTTTTTCTTGTGGATAATGTACA
>JAUWLK010000137.1 GCA_030613745.1 Flavobacteriaceae bacterium
TTTAACTAAAAATAAAGTATGAATAAAATACTTTCAAACATAAAAGGTGATGTATTTGGAGGACTCACTGCAAGTATTGTAGCTTTACCTTTAGCACTTGCCTTTGGTGTTTCATCTGGTTTAGGTCCAAGTGCCGGTTTATACGGTGCAATTTTTTTAGGTTTTTTTGCTTCTTTTTTTGGAGGGACAAACACACAAATTTCTGGCCCTACTGCTCCTTTAACAGCCGTAAGTATGGTAATGATCGCAGGTATATTACAAGCTAATGATGGAGATTTGAATAGAGCCTTACCAATTATACTTACTGTATTTTTATTAGCTGGATTATTTCAAATTCTTTTAGGAGTTGTTGGTGTTGGAAATTATATTAAATATATTCCTTATCCTGTTGTTTCTGGGTTTATGACTGCTATTGGAGTGATTATTATAATTACAAATATATTGCCAATATTAGGATATTATGTAGAAGATGATCAACAGTTTATTGAGCAATTTAAACCTCATGCAGAAGAAGTAATGATCAATAACATCATAAAAGATGAAGCTAAAGAAGGAATTTTAGTATTAGAAAATTTTAAAGAAACAATTAGTAGAGCAGAAAAAATAACCGAAGCAGGAATATTAAATGAGTCAAAAATATTGGCAAATAAAGAAACTTCTGGAGTTATTGGTGCCATTAAAAGTATTCCAAGAGCATTGCATACTATAAATTATTTAGAACTGATTTTGGCATTATCAACTATTATAATTATTTATGGTTTTAAAAAAATAACTACAAAGATTCCTTCTACATTGATAGCTCTTTTAGTAGTTTCAGGTTTTGCAATTTTTGCAAATCTCGATTACCGGCCAATTGAAGAAATTCCTGGCGGATTTCCAATTCCAAATTTAGGCATATTTACAAACTTTAATTTAGGGCAAGTTTCACCATATATTTTTACTGCAATTACTTTAGCATTTTTAGGCGCTATTGATTCTTTGCTAACATCTGTAGTTGCAGATAATATGACCAAAACTAACCACAACCCTAATAAAGAATTAATGGGGCAAGGAATAGGTAATAGTATTGCTGCAATTTTTGGCGGGTTACCAGGCGCAGGCGCAACAATTAGAACTGTGGTAAATATAAATGCTGGTGGTAGAACTAAATTATCGGGAATGGCAGCAGGTGTATTTTTACTTGTTATTTTATTAGCTATAGGTCCTCTTGCCTCAAAAATTCCAGCTGCAGTTTTGGCAGGTATTTTAATAACTGTAGGTATTGGCGTTATGGATTACAAAGGCTTAAAAGCTATACCAAATATTCCAAAAGCCGAAGTAGTAATAATGATTGTAGTTTTATTGCTTTCTACTTTTTGGAATTTAGTATATGCAGTTGGAATAGGTTTAATCATAGCTTCATTGGTTTTTATGAAAAAAATGGGAGACGCTACTGCTGAAAAATCAGATATAAAAAGCTTGAAAGAAGAAAAAGCCTGGGATGATGAAGAAAATTTCCCCAAAGAATTTAAAGAAAAAGTATTTATTAAACACATAAAAGGACCTCTGTTTTTTGGTTCAACCAGTCATTTTCAAATGTTAGCAAAACAGGTACCTGATTCAGCGATGTACGTTATAGTTAGAATGGAAAAAGTACCCTATATAGATCAATCAGGTTTATATGCTATAGAAGATGCTTTTTTAGACTTAGAAATGAAAAATATTCATCCACTAATAGTTGATATACAAAAGCAACCTTTATATTTATTACAATCTATTGATATAATACCTGATTTAATTTCAAATGAACATCTTTTTGATAATTTTAATGATTGTACTGAATGGATTAAAAATAATGTTAAAAAATAGTAATTACATATTACCATAAAAAATTGATAAATGCTAACATTTAAAAATTTTAATATTGCTGATTGGTTTTCATTTTATAGAATTGCCGCTGCTCCATTTCTTCTTATTTTATTATGGTTTCACGAACGTGAACTATTTACTTGGTTTTTATTGATCAGTTATAGTACTGATATGATTGATGGATTTTTAGCAAGAAAACTAAAAATAACAAGTCCTAGAGGATCACAATTAGATTCTTTTGGAGATCAAATAACATTTATTATTGGCTTACTTGGTTTGTTTGTTTTTGAAATCGATTTTATCAAAGAGAATTATATTTTAATTTTAATTGCATTTATCCCATATATAATTCAAATGCTCATAGCATTTAAAAAATATGGAAAAGCTACATCTTTTCATACCTACTTAGCTAAGCTATCTGCATTTACTCAGGCTGTTTTTATTCTTTCATCAATGTTTTTTGGTCCATCATATGGTCTATTTTATTTTATGATTATACTAGGCTTTTTAGAAACGATAGAAGAAGTTATACTAATTTTTATGTATAAAAACTGGGTTTCTGATATAAAAGGTATCTTTTGGGCAATAAAAGATAAAAGAAGGCAACAAAATAAGAGGTGATCACATTTTAATAATTAATATTATGCGCTCATATTCATTCTTTACAATTATTTTATTATGCGTCATATTATTATCTGTTGATATCTTTACTTTTTATTGGTTGCAATCAATTACACAACTTATTACAGTACCATATATAAGATACTTTATATATATAACTTTTTGGATTTTTGCAATTGGTCTTATAACATCAATTATTGTTTTAAGAATAAGATTAACTAGTATAAACCCAACACGAAAACATCTTTTAATATCTTCATTATACGGACTTACAGTATCTTCTTTTGTTCCAAAATTATTTTTTGTAATTATAACCTCTATTCTCTATTTTTCAAACTTTGTTTTTATAGAAGAATATTCTTTATTAGTTTTTTTTATTGTTGGCATTCTTTCAGGTTTTCTACCATTTTTTACAATCATTTATGGAATTTTCAGAACATTATATCGATTTAAGATCCATCAAATAAATATTAAAATTGAAAAACTTCCTACAAACTTTGCAGGATTAAAAATTGTTCACATATCCGATCTTCATTTAGGTAGTTTTAATTATCGATATCATATTTTAGATAGAGCAATTAAGTTAATTAATCATTTAGAACCTGATTTTATTTTTTTTACAGGTGATTTAGTAAACAACTGTGCATGGGAATTAAAAAATTGGGATCTGGTACTAAAACAATTATCTGCTAAAAAGGGTAAATATTCTGTTTTATGAAATCATGATTATGGAGATTATAAACAATGGGATACTGTAGAACTCAAACAAGACAATTTTGAATCAATAAAACAATTTTATAAAAAAATTGGTTTTAAATTATTACTAAATGAAGCTGATATTATTGATAATGAAGGAGATAAGTTATCAATTGTAGGTGTGGAAAATTGGGGAAACCCACCATTTAAACAATATGGAGATTTAAATAAATCTTTAAAAAATGTAAAAGATATTCCTTTTAAAATATTATTGTCTCATGATCCTTCTCATTGGAATAAAGAAGTTATACAAAAAACTGACATAACTCTCACTCTCTCAGGTCATACACATGGTATGCAAGCAGGGATTAATCTTAAAAACAAAAAATGGAGTCCGATTAAATATAAATATAAACAATGGGCAGGCTTATATGAGCATCATCAACAATATTTATATGTTAATAGAGGTTTAGGCTGGCTTGGATTTCCTGGTAGATTAGGTATGCGGCCAGAAATTACATTTATAGAGTTAGAAAACTAATACTTTTTTATTAATAAACAAAAAGATAATTTTTCAATGTTATCAATAAATAAAAAAACCTCTCAAGTAAAACTTAAGAGGATTTAGTTTGTCGGGGTGGCAGGATTAGCTCCTTACAGTCACTTATCCTGTTTAGGAGCAGTTATTTGATTTTACATTATCACTTCGTAAATAGCCTTTTTTGATAAAAATCGTTAAACTTTTTTATAATACTCAATTTCATTACCTGCTTTAACACTTACTTTTTCCAACAACTGATATCTATCATTTTCAGAATATTTCATAAAGCTTTTGGCCAGATTTATTTTTTCTTCAATAAATTCAACTTTCTCTGCTCCTGTTATCAACACGCTAATGGGTAGGGACCATACAAAATCTAGAGCTTCTTTAACAGAAATATAGTTGGGAATGATTGGATCTTTTGATTCCCACTGGGTTTTATCCTGCATTCTTTTTTCTTTAAAAAAACGACCATCTGACAACGTTTTCATTGCCAAAACCCCAAAATTTCTGTCTATTGCAATGGGCAAAACATTTTTAATAAAACTGTGAAAATGCATGTCAATAGTATTGATCGGCATTTGAATAGTTTCTAAAATATCATTATCTGTTGTTTTTTCAAGCATCCTATTATGGGCAAAAGGATTCTGATGTCCGGTAAAACCAATATGTTTGACCTTTCCTTCTGCTTTCGCCTTTTCAAAAACCTCCAGTACCTCATTTTCAATACGATTATCAACATCTTCGGGAGTTCTTAACGAATGTACTTGCCAAAGATCTATATAATCGCATTTCATTCTTCGCAGAGTTCCTTCCAAATGCTTACGGGCAGTAGCTCCATTAGAGGCTGTGGATTTACTCATAATAAAAACGTCATCCCTGTATTTAGGTACAAGGTATTTACCGTAACGAATTTCACTTCCTCCATTATCATAGGATTCTGCTGTGTCAAAAAAACGTACACCGCCTTCTATTGCTTTTTCTATCACCTTCTGAGCTTCCCTTTCGGTAGTCCAACCTATATGAAAACCCCCAAGTCCAAGCATGGTTACTTTTTTATTGGTTTTACCAAGTGTACGTAAAGGAAGTAATTCTCCCCATCGATCTCGATTCTTATTTGCAAAGCTATCCACTGGAATCATTAAACTACTGGTAAGCATAGCTAATTGTCTAAGAAATTTACGTCTATTTTTCATAGTTATAATTTAATTATATTGATTTTCTGTACCAAAAAAACTTATTCTATATTAAGTTAATACTTTTAATATTTCAAAAACTTAGATTTCAGATTTAAATATTCAAATATCTTATTATTAACAGAACAGGACTTTAAATTTATAAAAAAATGAATAAACAACCACCATTAAAAACGATGGTTTTGATTTTCAACCTGAGTTCGACGTAAGAAACATGAACTTTTAGTATGAAAAAGGCAGAATAATTTGTATATTTAAGTTTTGATATTCAAATAATTAACCAATTATTCCGCCATGATTTCTAAAGATAAAATTACTGAACTACGAAGTAATCATGAATACAATAATAAAAAATAGAAAAGAATGGGAAAAATGAGAACTTTAAGTCAGATTTTTTATAAAAATTAATAAGAAATTTCTAAATCATTAGTTCTAACTTCTCTTAGTTTTTCTTTTAACTTTTGTTGGAATTTTGCCACAATTTTAGAACAAGAAGGTTTATTTACAAGATTGGTAAATTGTTTGGGGTCTTTTATCATATTGTATAATTCAATACCCGATTTTGCATCTTCATCATACTGAATATAAGCCCATTTTTTAGTTCGTAATAAAAAAGATTTTCCTCCTTGACTTACAGAAAAAGTGGTATCTCTTACTTTATAATTCGAATTGTCAATAGTTTTAACCAAACTTTTGCCTTGCAAATGTTTTGATGCTTTTAAACCTGCTAATTCGGCAATGGTAGGATATAAATCTATCAATTCAACAAAAGAATTACAAATCATTGTTTTTTTACCAGGAACTTTGATAATCATAGGAACCCTGACAGATTCTTCATGTAAACTCACTTTCATCCAAAACTTATGTTCTCCTAAATGGAAACCATGATCAGATATAAAAATAACAATCGTATTGTCTTCTAAATCTTCATCTTTTAATGTTTTTAAAACTTTACCGACTTGCGCATCCATATAAGTTACAGAAGCATAATACGCTGCAATTGCTTTCTTTTCTTGTGTTAAAGACATTTGCCCATTTATACTTGTCACATAATTAATACCCCTTTTAGGAATGTCATTCCAATCATTGTTTATATTTTCAGGCATGACCATTCTTTCAAAAGGATAGGGTTCGAAATATTTTTTTGGAGCCACAAACGGCACATGAGGACGAACAAAACCTACAGCTAGAAAGAATGGTTTATTTTTATGTTTTTTGATAAGTTCAATGGCTTTTTGTGCAGTTTTTCCATCAGCATGTTCTAAATCATTACCGTCAGCTTTTACTATAGTCATTACATTTCCACCCTTTCTTTCAATTTTCCCATCAGGGTTATTTTGTACTAATTCAGCTTCTCCATTTGCTTTCCATTCAGGACCTTTACTATTAAAACGCTCTGTCCAAGAAGCCTCATCGTCCGTTCCGTTTGAGCCAGTTTCAATATCTATTGGAACTCCCATATGATATATTTTACTTACACGAGCAGTATAGTAACCATTGTCTTTAAATAATTGAGGAAGTGATTTTCTGTTTTTACCTATATTTTTTCTGCCACTTACATAACCAAAAGTAGTAGTAGCATTAGGATAATATCCAAACATAAAAGAAGCTCTTGAAGGACCACAAACAGGATATTGTGAATAAGCACGTGTGTATTTTATACCTTCAGATGTTAATTTGTCAATATTAGGAGTGTAGCAAACTTTGTTTTCATAAGAAGATACAGCGGTGGTAGTTAAATCATCGGCAACAATAAAAAGAATATTCGGTTTTTTTTGTTGCGAAAACGTTAATAGTGTTGCTAGTGCAAAAAGGATGAGTATTAAATATTTCATTTTATGACAATTAATAAGTGAATATAAACAAAATATAAATAATTGATATAAAAAATGTGTTTTAGTATTACTATTTTAGTTCCTTGCTTATTATCATAAAATTTCATGATCCCTATTAATAACAATTTAATTTCTTTAAATTTGAGCTAGTTATCAGCAAGGCTTATCTACAATGAAACCGAATGTTATAGTTCATTACAAAAAAAATGAACTACCTCGACCCAAGGGTACGAGGTATCAAAACAACTTTAATTGTGAGGTATGAATCTTTTTATATTCATTTACCTTATCTTGATCTTTCAAATATCTCTTAATCACTTCTTCGTTAGATTTGATGCAATTTGTTCTTTTTTGGAAAGGTATTTTTAATTCCAAATTTGGAAGACTACCGCATCCACTTTTGGCGGATTTGGTTCATTTTTAAAGTAATGGATAATTCAATTGCTTTAAATAAATATCCT
>JAUWLK010000164.1 GCA_030613745.1 Flavobacteriaceae bacterium
CCCTGAACCCAATAATAGGAATCGACCCAAGGGTCGAGGTATTTAACCTAGATCCCGCTAATCCCGATAGCCATCGGGAGCGGGATTAGTTCGACTAACTAAAAAATTGAAATATTTTTTTTAGAGTCTCACGAATAAAAACAGTTATAGTTGTAGTAAGAACTGATTCTAAAAAAAACTGATTCTAATCTTTTTAAAAAATATTGAATATAGTTTTTTTAAACAAGTCAAAATTTCATTAAATTTCTTTGTAAATTTGCAAACTTTAATTCACGATTAAATATGTCAAATAATTCTGTTATTATACCTCGTACTAAAAAACCTGAATGGCTTAGGGTAAAACTACCTGTTGGAAAAAAGTATACTGAATTAAGAGGTATTGTTGAAAAGTACAAACTCAATACCATCTGTACTAGTGGAAGTTGTCCTAATATGGGTGAATGTTGGGGAGAAGGTACTGCAACATTTATGATTTTAGGAAATATCTGTACCCGCTCTTGCGGATTTTGTGGAGTAAAAACCGGTAAACCAGAAAGTGTTGAATGGGATGAGCCTGAAAAAATTGCTCGCTCAATTAATTTAATGAATATTAAACATGCCGTAATTACATCAGTTGATAGGGATGATTTAAAAGATGGAGGTTCTATAATTTGGGCTGAAACAATTGAAGCTATTCGTCGTGCAAACCCAAATACAACATTAGAAACATTAATACCTGATTTTAGAGGAATAAAAAGAAATATTGATAGAGTAATAGAAGTCACTCCTGAAATAATTTCGCACAATATAGAAACTGTAAGGCGACTTACTCGTGAAGTTAGAATACAAGCTAAATATGATCGAAGTCTAGAGGTTTTAAAATACATCAAAGAAAGTGGACAACGTAGAACTAAATCTGGAATTATGCTTGGTTTAGGAGAAACAGAAAATGAAGTAATCGAATCCTTGCAAGATTTGAAAAATGCTGATGTTGATATTGTGACTATTGGTCAATATTTGCAACCAAGTAAAAAACATTTGCCAGTTCATGATTTTATTAAACCTGAGCAATTTAACAAATACAAAAAAATAGGACTTGAATTAGGATTTAAATATGTTGAAAGTGGTGCTTTGGTTAGATCATCTTATCGTGCACATAAACATTTAGTGTAATTATATTATCATACATCTTAACAAATAATTAACATCAATAACCAGATTTTGGCACATGTTTTGCTCATATTAATAGTGAAGCAAAATTCCCCACTAATTTTGTTTTCATTATGATTAATTTTGAGTTAGTAAGCTAAGCACCTCTACTTTAGAGGTGCTTTTTAGTTTATAACTTAAAATTTAAAATAAATTCTTCTACCAACTTACTAATATTTTTCTCAGAAGATTTTGCTGCTTGTTGTACAGCTTCATGAGAAACCTCTTCAATATGACCTTCAATACCTAAATCTGTAATCACTGACAAACCAAAGCATTCAATACCCATATGTTTAGCAACTATAACTTCAGGAACAGTGCTCATACCTACTGCATCGGCTCCTATTATTTTTACCATTTTATATTCTGCGGGTGTTTCAAAAGTAGGACCTTGTAAAGCTAAATAAACTCCCTTTTGAATCTTAATATTATTTTTTTTAGCTATACCTTCCATTAAAGCAATCATTTTCAAATTATAAGGTTCATGCATATCTAAAAAACGAGGACCGAATCTATCATCATTTTCTCCTCGCAATGGGTGTTTTGGCATCATATTAATATGATCTGTTATTATCATAATATCACCAACATTAAAGTCTGGATTAACTCCACCTGATGCATTTGAAACAATTAAATTTTCTATCCCTAAAAATTTCATCACTCTAATTGGAAATGTAACTTCTTCCATTTCCCAACCTTCATAATAATGAAATCTTCCTTGCATTGCTATTACATTTTTACCACCTAAACTACCATAAATCAAAGTACCTGAATGACCTGTTACGGTTGAAACAGGAAAATTTGGAATATCTTGATAAGGTATTTTAATCTTAATATCAATTATATTTACCAAACTTCCTAATCCTGTGCCTAGCACGATACCAAAATCCGGATTGTCTAAGCCTTTATCTTTTAAATATTTAACTGTTTCTTGTATTCTGTTGTACATAATTAAAAATTAGTTTATTAAAGTCATTTTCATTATCAATAAATTTAGTTTTTATAGGCAAGTAATATAACTGGTTTTTATCATTTGAAAAAGTACGCACATAATCTTTTTCGGTTGTAAGAATTATTTTTTTATTTGCTTGAATATTTTTAAAATTTTGAATAATTTTTTCTTTATCTGAATTGGTAAAATTATGATGATCTGCAAATTTTAAATGTTTAAATTCAATATTTTTACTTTTTAAAAACTCCTCTAAAGGTTTACAGTTTGCAATTCCGGTTACTAATAAAACTTTGTATTTATTTAATTTTGAAATGCTTATTTCATCATTTTTACCAATAATGTTTTCGTTATATACTATGGTGCTAAAAAAAATAGTCTGATTTAATTCAGGTTTTAATTTTTTTGAAATTTTAAATTGTTCACTTTCTGATAAATTCTCAGGGCATTTAGTAACTACTATTATTTGGGCTCTTTTAGCTCCTTCCTGTTTTTCACGTAAATAACCAGTTGGTAACATGGTATCATCTACATATAAATTTCCATAAGCAGTTAATAGTATTGTTAAACCAGCTTGTACTTTTCTGTGCTGAAAAGCATCATCTAATAAAATAACATTTGGAGGTGATTTTAAATTTTTTAGCTGTTTTATACCATTTACTCTTTTAGCATCAACCGCTACTATAATATCTTTAAATTTTCTATAAAACTGCAAAGGTTCATCACCTATTTGCTCTGAAGTTGAATTTCTATCAGCCAATTGAAAGCCTTCTGACTTTCTTTTATATCCCCTACTTAAAACCGAAACTTTATAATCGCTTTGCAACAAACGAATCAAATATTCAATTTGAGGAGATTTACCAGTACCACCTACATTTAGGTTTCCAACAACTATAGTTGGAATATCAAATTTTACTGAAGTAAATATGCCTTTTTCATAGGCTTTATTGCGGAATCTTATTAATTCTCCATAAAGTAATGAGAAAGGATATAATATTTTACGAAGTTTATTCACTTATACGAAGATACAAAAAGAAATTTTTAATTTGAAAATAAGTGCTATTTAAAGAAGCTTTTTATTATTCTAACCTAACTAAAAAACTGTTTATTTTTATCAATAAGAAACATAATCAACAATTTCTAAACCATATCCAATCATACCAACTCTTTTAGCAACATATTCACCGTTAGATATTAATCGGATTTTACTGATTTTTAAATCATGTAAAATTTGCGCTCCAATTCCAAAATCTTTCTCATCCATTTTAACTACTGGGTCAGGTTTTTTATTTTCATTTTGAGCAATTTTTAATTGAGAAAGTCTATTTATTAAATCAAATGTGTGGTAATCTTGATTGATAAATACAACTACTCCTTTACCCTCCTTATTAATTATATCAAACATTTTAGCCAGTTTATCATCAGGATTCGAAGTCAAAGTGCCTATGATATCATTATTTACTAAAGTTGAATTTACTCTAACTAAAACTTCCTCTCCCACTTCCCAATCACCTTTAGACAATGCTATATGCACTTGATTATTAGTTGTTTGCTTATAGGCACGCAAACAATATTTTCCAAAACGAGTTTCAATTGTAAAATCTTCAATTTTATCAATTAATGAATCATGACGCATTCTATAAGCAACTAAATCTTCTATTGAAATAATTTTAAGATCGAATTTTTTAGCAACTTCCGTTAATTGTGGTAAACGAGCCATTGTACCGTCTTCATTTAATATTTCAACCAATAACCCTGCTGGTTTTAATCCTGCTAAACGAGCCAAGTCAATTGCAGCTTCTGTATGACCTGTTCTTCTTAAAACGCCTCCTTCTTTTGCTCTTAATGGAAATATATGACCTGGTCTCCCTAAATCACCTGCTACTGTTTTATCTTGTATTAAAGCTTTTACAGTTTTAGCGCGATCATGTGCCGAAATTCCTGTAGTACAACCGTCGCCAATCAAATCTATTGAAACTGTAAATTGCGTATTATGCAAAACTGTATTTTTACCAACCATCAAATTTAAGTCTAATTCATCACATCTTTTTTCGGTTAAAGGAGCACATATCAAACCTCTACCATTTGTGGCCATAAAATTTATCATTTTGGGTGTTACCATTTCAGCTGCAGCCACAAAATCACCTTCATTCTCTCTATCTTCATCATCAACAACAATGATCAATTTTCCATTTTTAATATCATCAATCGCATCCTCAATATTGTCCAATTGAATAGTTGTATTATTTGTAGATTCCATTTTAAGAGGATTTATTATTTTCTAATTTAAATAATTTATTAATAAAATTTGAAATTGGTTGTAAAAATGCATCAATATTAAATATTCCTTTATCTTTTGTTGCTCGAATCATTAACAAAACACCAAAAGGTAATAAAACAAAAGTAGCTAACCATCCTCCGACAAAAGGAGAAACTGAATTAGATTCTGCCATATTTTTGCCAAAAATTGAAATGAAAAAATAAATTACAAAAATAACTATTGCCATAATCATAGGTAAACCAAATCCTCCTTTGCGTATTATTGAACCCAAAGGTGTACCAATAAAAAACAAAACCAAACATGCCAATGAAAAAGCTATACGCTTATGAAATTCTGTATCATAAGCATTAATAAGTTTTTGCTTATTTTTTAAAGTTTCTGTAAAACTTTTGATATTATCTAAATTTCCTTGCACCAAATTATATGCATTATTAACTATTAATTTCTGATTCTTTTCATCAAAATTTTCTAAAATATTGGGATTCAATTCAGAATTAGGTAATGTATCTTTAACTAATCCGCCTGCCTTAAGAGTTCTATAAATACGTAATGCTCTATTATCTATAAAATTATTATATGGAGTTTCCAACGAATCTGCGTAATAACTAAGTTGGTTTAGACTAAGCATTTCTCTTCCAGTTTTGTACTTTACATCATCAGGGTCAAAATTTCCAATATTTGATATATCTATATTAATCTTATATTCATCAAATTTGGCTTTCAAAGCTGGAACCCTTTCTCGTTCTTTTGACGTTCTTCTTTTCCCCATTATTTCCTGATTAAAAAATCCATCTTTTAAAACTAGTGTTAAATACCTACTTCCTTCTTCAGAAATTATTTCTCCTTTTTCTGCAGTTATGGTTTTATTAATTATATTATTTGATTTAATCTCATAGATCAATACATTTTTTAGCAGATTATTATCTTCACCATATTTTTCATCAAAAAGTATACTGTAACCAGGAATTTCACTATTAAAAGTACCGGCAACTAAAGCCAACCCTGGTTCTTTCATTTTCATATTATATATCAAGTTTTTTGATTTTAATGAAGCATAGGGAAAAATATAGTTTAAAAATAAAAAATTCATTCCACTTAAAACAAACATCAAAATAATTAAGGGTCTTATAAAACGTTGCAAAGAAATTCCAGCAGATTTTATAGCGGCAAATTCATAGTTTTCTGCCAAATTACCTAAAGACATTATTGAAGATAATAAGATAGCAATTGGCAAAGCCGTTGGTATCATCATTAAAGCGATATAACCTAAAAACTTTGATATTATCACAATACTTATTCCTTTTCCTGCTATTTTGTCAAACTGCAACCATAAAGCTTGCATAATCAAAACAAAGAGTATTATAAAAAATGTAGCTAAAAAAGGAATTAGAAAACTCTTAAGTACATATTTATTTAAGATTTTCATTTAAAAGTATTTATTAAATAATAATTTAGAATATACATTATTAATCATTAACAATATAACCTAAATTCTCATATTTTTTTTGATCAAATAAAAATATATTATCATTTAAATTTTGATTTGTTTTCATCTTCTTTACAGTTAAAGTGGTATCAGTTCCATTTTTACCAATTTCTTTGATAACATATATGTGTTTGGTCTTATTATTTATTCCAATTAAAACCAACTCAACTTCTGAATTTGAATCAATTGGAACTAATTTTACAAACTGAATTTTCTTTTTATTCATGCTTTTTAATTCATCCATACTATATGTATAACCACTTTTATAAAAAGAAAATAATTTTGACGGAGTAATCGTATTATTACTATCAATATCTGCATTTGAAATGTTCACT
>JAUWLK010000074.1 GCA_030613745.1 Flavobacteriaceae bacterium
CCGTAAATAATAGCATTTTTAATACCAGCAGCTTTATTTTTACTTTGTTTGGTAAAAAAGCTTACCGTCATAGGTATCATTGGAAATACGCAAGGTGTAAGTAGGGCTGCAAACCCAGAGAAAAAAGCAATGATAAAGATAGTCCACAATCCTCTTTTAGAAGAACTATCTTTTTTTTCAGAACTTATTTGTTTTATACTTGCTTCTTCTTTTGTTGGTATTGTATTTTGAAGGAAATTTTTATCATCTGACTTCGAATCTGTTTTATCAATAGATAGGTTTTCACCTTCTAATTTTCGACTTTTAACATTATTACCTCCTTGTACTTCAAATTTAATATCTACTTCAGTAGGAGGTAAACAATTGGTATCATCACACACCATAAATTCTAAAGAACTTTTAACCGTAATTTTATTGTTGGTTAGCAATTTAATTCGTTGTTTAAAAATGGCTTGTTTTTCAAAGTATTTGATATCCATTTCAAAAACGTTATCATAAACTTCATGTCCTTCACCCTCAATAGTTTTACCAACAAGTTCATATTCATTTTCTACATCTTTAAAATAAAATGTTGTTGGTATAGGACCACCATCGGGAACATTTTGTGAATACAAATGCCAACCTTTATCAATATTTGCAGTAACAATTAAATTAAATACTGTATCAGAAACTTTTTCAACAGAAGTCTGCCATTTTACAGGGTCATGAATTTGTGCATTTAAAAATGTTGTAAATGCTATAAAAAAACTAAATATGCCAATAAATCTTTTCATGTTATAATTTCAATTTTTAAAATTTCTGTTGTGTTTTTATTAATTTTAAAACGGTTATCCAGTCTTTTACCAATAACCCAAACAATGTTATTATTTGAACAAAGTAACCAAATTTTTTCTTTATCTAATAGTGAGAATTTTTCATCTTTAAAATACTTGCTCAACTTTTTCTTTCCTTGCATTCCTATTGGATAAAAATAGTCGCCATTTTTCCATTTTCTTACAGTTAAAGGAAATATCAACTTGTCTTTATCAAGATAAATTAAGTTATTATTTGTGCTTTGTGAATCCGCTTGCTGTTGAGTTAAGTTTTTGGTTTTTTGGTGTGTGAATTTGAGTTTTAAATCTACTAATTTGATAGATTGATCTTTATCAGAGATCTTATATTCTTTTTTATTATTATATGTAGGATGTAATTCCGTTAACAATAAAAATTCTCTATCTTTAAGTAAACGATGCGTTTTTGAAAAAACTTGTTTCCCGGGTTGAGCTTTGAGAAGAGATAGAACATCATCCCATTCTGTAAACCCATAAGAATTTAGTAATTCAAATAAAGATGCTTTTGGATTATTTAAAGATTTTAGTTTTTGGATATTTAATTTTAGAAAAGAATTGCTTTTATGAATTAAATGACTTTGAATTTCATCAATTCTTTCTTCAACCAATTGTTTACTACCTTGTAAATTTTCTAAAGTTTTTGAGAAAGATTCCATAAAGTTTGGATTCAAAGACTTTAAAACAGGAATAATATCATGGCGTATTTTATTTCTTAAATATTTGGTTTCAATATTGCTTTTATCTTCCCTCCAAGATAAAGTATTACTTTTTGCAAAGCTTTCAATTTCTTTTCGGGTAAAAGGTAAAAGCGGACGAATAATGTTTTTATTAATTGCAGGTATTCCTGTTAAACCATCTAATCCGGTTCCTCGTGTTAAATTGATTAAAAATGTTTCTAAATCATCATCGGCGTGATGGGCTGTTAAGATATAGTCAATATTATTTTTTTGTACGATTTCATCAAACCAATTATAACGTAATTCACGTGCAGCCATTTGTATTGATATACCTTTGCTAGTAGCATAATGTTTTGTATTAAAACGAGTTACAAAACAAGGTATATTCATTTTACTAGCCTCAGTTTTTACAAAAACTTCATCCATATCAGAATCTTTTCCGCGTAAGCGAAAATTACAATGAGCTAAAGAAATATGAAATTGTAAATTATATAATAAATGAGTTAAAACAATACTATCAATCCCTCCTGAAACAGCTACAAGTAATTTTTTCCCTTTTAAAAAGGAAAAATTATTATGAATATGTTCTTTAAATGCTGGTAACAAAAAGCGATATGTTTTTAATTAAATTTTCGTACAAAGTTAATTTTTTTAATAGAATAATATTAAAATTAAAATGCCCTTAATAATTAATTTAATTAAGGGCATTTATTAAATTGTAAAAGAAATATTAATTTTTAACTAATAAATTTTTACTAATTTTTAATTCAGAAAGAACAGTTAAAGCTTCTTCAACATAAATATCTTTACTTAAATTATTGTGCCAAATATCACGTTTTTTTGCCAATACAGAATCTTTTTCAATCATGGAAATTTCATATATTGGAGAATTAAATACAAGGTTATTTTTGTATTTAGCAATTGTATCAAATTCTTTACTTTCTTCTTCTCTATTTTCTAAATCTTTTTTATAATCACTATATTTTAAATTAACAATATTGTCATCTCTACCTTCTTTTAGCCATTTTGCATTTTTATCAATCAATAAAAATTGAGATTTTGATGCGATACGTTTTTTACTATCGTTAATTACCTCATTAAAATTTTCATAAATATTTACAGGTGTATAGTCTGCAGGTTCAATTCTATCCCATGGCAATGGATTTTTTTCATCACGTTCACCAATTTCAAGATAAGTATATTTATCAGGCATAGCTATATCACTTTCAACTCCTTTTAATTGAGTTGAACCACCATTAATTCTATAAAACTTTTGAATAGTCATCTTTAAAGCTCCTAAATCTTTAGAATATTTAAAATAATTATTTAATGGTAATACGTTTTGAACGGTTCCTTTACCAAAAGAAGATTTACTTCCAATAATAACTGCTCGATTGTAATCTTGCATAGCCGCGGCAAATATTTCAGAAGCAGAAGCAGATAATTCATTAACCAAAATAACCAACGGACCATCCCATTGAATTTTTTTATTACTATCTGACCTTACATTAGGTTTTTCACCCCTGTACTTTACTTGTACTACAGGTCCGTTTTTAATAAAAAGGCCAGCAATTTCTATAGCTGTTTTTAGTGAACCACCACCATTATTTCTTAAATCAATTAATAAACCTTCAATATTTTCTTCTTTTAAGCGTTTTATTTCCTGCTCCATATCGGTAGCAGAATTACGGAAATTTCTTTCGTTAAAATCAATATAAAATTTAGGTAAATTAATAACTCCAAATGTTCGGTCATTTAACTTAACCACACTTGATTTGGCAAAAGTTTCTTCTAGTTCAACAATATCTCTAATGATAGAAATAACTTTAATTGAACCATCAATTTTTTTAAGTGTAAGTCTAACTTCAGTACCTTTTTTCCCTTTTATAAATTCAATGGCATCATCTAATCGCATGCCAACAATATCAATTGGAGGTTCATCTCCTTGTGCAACTTTTAATATAAGATCACCAACTTCTAATTCTCCAGCAATCCATGCCGGACCTCCAGAAATTAATTCAGAAACTCTTGTATAATCATCTTTCTTTTGTAGACGCGCACCAATACCTTCTAATTTACCGGCCATACTTATATCAAACCTCTTTTTATCTTTTGGTGCTAAATAACTAGTGTGAGGATCAAATTGTAGAGTTATGGTATTGATATATACCGAAAACCAATCTGTATCGTCTAATTCATTCATAAAATTATAAAAGTCATCTAAACTTTTTTCAGCAGCTTCACGAGATTCTTTTTCTAATTCAGCGAAGGTTTTTGGTACATTTAACTTATTGGTGTCAGATATATCTTTTTCTTGAATTATTTCTACAACCTCTCCGTTAATCATTTTATGTTCCTTAGATTTTTCTGAAACACTTTTTTCTGAAAAAGTTTTTTGTAGTTCAATTTTTTCGTGTAAACGAGATAGTGTACTTACCTTTAATTGTAATTGCCAAGTTTTAATTAATTCGGCTTTTGATTTTGCAAAAGATTTCTCATCATAGTCAATATTAAAAATTCCTTCTTTTTCAAAATCAAACGGAGTTTTTAATATTTCTTTATAATATTCCTTAGACTCTATTACTCTTTGATTATATCGTTCAAATACAGAGCTATAAAAAGTAAACTCTTCATTTTTGAGTTGGTCATCAATTAAATATTTGTATTTAGAAAATTCATCAATATCACTTTGTATAAAGAATCGTTTGTAAGGATCTAATGCATCAATAAAATCAATAAAAACTTGTTCGGAAAATTCATCATTAATTTGATGAGGCTCATAATGACCTTTAGTTAGAGCGTATCTTATTAATCCAATTAAAATTTTATCTTTTTCAGGATCAGGTTTGTTGGTAATTTGAAAGCTAAATAATAAACCTGCTAAAATTACGATTGGTATAATGATTTTATAATTTCTTTTCATAAAATGAATTATTTTTTTCATTAATTTTTTAGTTAGTAAATCTAAAACTGTGCCAATTTAATAAAACACAATGTATTAGTTAGGTAACTATTAATTTTTCTTACACTTTTGTTAGATAACATTTAAATGTTATTTATACAAAATAACAATTAGCAATTATAAACATTTAAAAATTAACTTTCTCTCAATTAAATGTTAAACATAATTTTATTATCGTAAATAAAAAACATTATTTTTGTTATAAATATTAATAAAATGAAAAAAAGACCATTAATTTTAGTTACCAATGACGATGGAATTACAGCTCCTGGAGTACGAGCATTAATTTCGGTTATGAACGAAATTGGTGACGTTGTTGTTGTTGCTCCCGATAGTCCACAAAGTGGTATGGGTCATGCTATAACTTTAGATTCAACGATTTATTGTGATGCCGTTAGTAATGATGAAGGAGATCAATTTGAATATCGATGTTCTGGAACTCCTGCAGATTGCGTAAAAATGGCAATTAGTGAGATTTTAAATAAAAAACCAGACTTGTGTGTTTCGGGTATAAACCATGGGTCAAACTCATCAATAAATGTTATTTATTCAGGTACAATGAGCGCTGCTCTTGAAGCAGGAATTGAGGGCATACCAGCTATTGGGTTTTCGCTTCTGGATTATTCATGGAATGCCAATTTTGAAGGTTTAAAAAAACATATTAAAAAAATCGCATTACAAGTTTTAGAAAATGGTTTACCTGATGGAGTTGTTTTAAATGTAAATTTCCCCAAACTATTAAATAGTGATTTTAAAGGAATTAAAATTTGCAGACAAGCACGTGCCAATTGGGTAGAAGAATTTGATAAAAGAATTAATCCGCAAGGAAAAGAATATTATTGGATGACTGGAAAATTCATAAATTTAGATAATGGTGAAGATACTGATGTCTGGGCTTTAGAAAATGATTATATTTCTGTTGTTCCTGTACATTTTGACCTAACAGCGCATCATTTTATTCAAAAATTAAATTCATGGGATTTATAAAATGTTAATAACTTAGATATATGAAAAAAGAAATTTTAATTGGTTTTATTATCGCTATTATAGCAACCTTATTTGGTTTTTATATTTATGTAGAGTTTGTTTCACAATATAGTTTTAATGAAACTTTAAAAATTCTTAATGAACAAAAGTTATATGGAAAAATTATCGGTTTAGCCGCAATTCCAAACTTGTTTGTATTTTTTGTATTTTTAAAAAAGAAACAAGATTATAGAGCTCGTGGAGTTATATTAGCAAGCCTTTTATTGGCTTTTGTAGTTTTAATTATACAGTTTTTTTAGAATGAAATATTATATTATAGCTGGTGAAGCCTCAGGTGATTTACACGCCTCAAATTTAATGAAAGCTCTCATACAAGAGGATGAACATGCTGAATTTAGATTTTGGGGAGGAGATTTGATGCAAGCTGTAGGCGGGACACTTGTTAAACACTATCGTGATTTGGCATTTATGGGGTTTGTAGAAGTGTTTATGAATTTGAGAGTTATATTAAAGAATATCAAATTTTGTAAACAAGACATATTGAATTATCAGCCCGATGCTTTGATCTTGATTGATTATCCAGGATTTAACATGCGAATTGCTGAATTTGCCAAACAAAAAAATATAGCTACACATTATTATATTTCACCACAAATATGGGCTTGGAAAGAAAATCGAATTAAGAAAATAAAACGAGATATTGATCAAATGTATGTCATCTTACCGTTTGAAAAAGATTTTTATGAGAAAAAGCATGACTATCCTGTTTGTTTTGTAGGACATCCTTTATTAGACGCTATTGCAGATAGAAAACCAGTTGATATTGAAAAATTTAGAAAAGAAAATGATTTAAATGATAAACCAATTATTGCTCTTTTACCGGGAAGCAGAAAACAAGAAATAGCTAAAATGCTTACCGTTATGCTTAAAATGGTTGATAAGTTTACTGATTTTCAATTTGTTATCGCCGGTGCCCCGAGTCAGAATTTAGAATTTTATCAACAGTTTTTTTCTGATAAATGTATTGCGATAGTAGAAAATAAAACATACGATTTGCTTTCGGTTTCGCATGCAGCATTAGTAACATCAGGTACTGCTACATTAGAAACAGCACTTTTTAAAGTACCAGAGGTAGTTTGTTATAAGGGGAGTACTATATCGTATCAAATTGGTAAAAGACTGATTAAAAATATTAAATATATATCGTTGGTTAATTTGATTTTAGATAGAGAATCTGTTACAGAATTGATTCAAGATAATTTTAATGAAAAACAATTAGAAGATGAGTTATTTAAAATTTTAGACCATAAAAACAGAGAAATATTATTTGATGATTATTATGATTTAGAACAAAAATTAGGAGGAAAAGGAGCGAGTGAAAAAACTGCAAAATTGATTATTAAGAATTCATAAAAAATTTAAAAGCCGTTTTAAAACATTTAAAACGGCTTTTAATTTAAAAATATTTAAAAAGATTATTACTTACACAACTCTTCCAAAGTATCTTCAATTTCACCTGGAGTACTCATAATTTTCATAAAGGTACCCATGGTTAATTCTGGCCAGTGA
Organism: Flavobacteriaceae bacterium; assembly: GCA_030613745.1. Lineage (GTDB taxonomy): Bacteria > Bacteroidota > Bacteroidia > Flavobacteriales > Flavobacteriaceae > Lutimonas. The sequence goes on from JAUWLK010000074.1 coordinate 7,026, forward strand.
ACAGCCAAACGATAACGACCGTGTAACATTGTAGCCGTTTTCCCTTGTAAAATAATTTCGTAAGGCATAGCAGCCAAATGACTATTGTCAATAATTGGTAAAAAGTGTCCTTCGCCAGTTTCAGCATCTAATAAAGCAACACCAAAAACGGCAACTTTATTAGAAGTAAATTTAAGTTTGTAAACTAATTTTGTACTTCCTTTTTTAGCTGCAAGATTTTTTTCAATGGTTTTTACACCTTCCTCAAAAGAATTAAACTCTTTTAACTCAACAGGATCTGAAAAATAAGGCATCATCATTTTATAATGATATTTATGAAGATCATTAGCTGATAAACCACCTCCAAAACCTTTGTTGATATTTCCTAAAGGAGATAAAGCTGATATTACATCATTGGTAACTTTTTGTAATGCTGTTTTGTGTTTTGAATATTCATCACGTAAATAAGCATTAAAAATATATTTTGGATTTAAGTAACTGATAGTAATTTTTGAACCGTTTGATTTTAATCCAACTTTTAAAGCAGAAGCCAAAGCACCTCTATCTTTTACCTTCAAAACAGTTGTTTGTAAATCTAGCCTTGAATAAACAATAACTTTTAAATTTTTATTATTTTCAACATTGTATTCACCAATGATGTCAAATCCTTTTTCTTTTAAGACAGATTTGACCTTAGAGGTAGTTTGTTCCATATTACTGTTAGAATCTCCAACATTAATATAAGGAGACAAATCTTGTGCTTTTACCGTTGTTAATCCGATGATAACAAAAAATAATAAAGCAGACAAAATAATTTTTTTCATGATTTTAAGTTTTAAAATTTCGCATAAAATTACATGTAAATAAAAAATTAAAAACTAACTTTTATCATGTTATTGTTTTGTTTTTTAAAGAATTTAATTAAGTAAACCTTCGTTTAAAAATAACAACTAAAATACCACCTCTAAACAACATCCAAACAGTAAAAGCTATCCAAACTGCATAAAGTTTTAGATTTAGATGGTCACCTATCAATAGTACAGGAACAAACCCTAAAAAAGTTGCAATGATTAAAGTATTTCTTAAAACTATTGCTTCTGCCAATCCTTTAAAAATTCCGTCAAATACAAAAGCGATAGCATTTATGGGTTGCATTAATATCACTATCCAAAAAATATTGTAAAACAAGTCTAAAACATTTTTATCATGTGTAAATATTTCCCCAATAGGGATATATAATAAAAAACAAATCACCCCTAATAGTAAAGAAATAATTAAAGTGTACTTACTTAGTTTTTTACTCAAAATCAATATTTTATGATGGTTATTTTCACCTAATAATTTACCCGACATGATATTACCAACACTTGAATATCCATCAATAAAAAAAGCAAAAAACAACCAAATTTGAAAAGCAATGGTTTGAGCCGCTATATAATTTGTACCGTATTTTGTAGCATAAGAATTTGCTAAATACAAGGCAACATTTAAGGCAATTGCTCTTATAATTAAATTAAAACTCAATGATAATAAACGTTTAATTTCAGGATGGAAAGGAAAAGGAAAAATTAATGAAAAAGGAGTTTTTTTAAACATTAGAGCGAAAGCTAAAATTGCCATAATTGTCTGAGAAATTACACTTGCCCAAGCAGCACCTTCAACGTGCATTGCCGGGATATATCCATCAATGCCAAATATTAAAATAAAATCTAAAACTATGTTTAAAACAGCACCAATAATACTAATAACCATTGGCCAAAAAGTATTTTGCAAACCTCTAAAAACTCCAAAAACAGAAAAAACAAAAAGAGTTAATGGCAAACCAAGAGCTCTTATTTTATAATAGGAAACAGAGTATTGTAAAACTAAACCAGTTGCATTATACAGTTTAAAAATATCTTCTATAAAGAAAATGGTTACAAAGTATATGAAAACACTTAAAAGTAAATTGATGATGATAATTTGTGTTGGTAAATTTGCAATTTCTTTGATTTTATTTGCACCTAAATATTGTGCAATAATTGCCGAAATTGCTGATCGAGTTTGAGCTAAAATCCAAACAATGGCTGAAATAAACGAACCGGCAATACCTACTGCCGCAAGAGCTTCGGTTGGGTTTATTTTTAAATTACCAACAATTGCTGTATCGGTAATTGACAATAACGGCTCAGCAATTCCTGCAATAATAGCGGGAATTGCCAATTTATTGATTTCTTTAAAAGTAAAAGTTGATTTTTGATTCAATACTAAATAAATGTTTACTACTGCGAAAATAAAACATAAAAAATTGATAATGGCTAATATACCTTATGTTAAATTTAAAATATTTACCCGTTCACTTTTCTCTATTTTTAATTATAGGAATAATTTTTGGTTATACATTTAATTTTTCATTAACTACGATTTTTACAGCAGCTATTTTAGCTCTTCTTTTTTTGGTTTACTTGTATTTTACAGCAGAAATATCATTTAAACCTCCTAGATATTTTGTGATCTTTACAGCTATTTTATTTTTAATTATAGGAGTTTTAAGTATTACTATTCAAAAACCTCAGTATCAAAAAAAGCATTATACAAATCACTTAGCTGCTGGTAATCATTCTGTCTTAAGAGTCTCTAAAGTTTTAAAACCCAATAAATTTTATCAACGATTTGTAGCAGAAATCATTCAGATAAATAGAACAAACACTAAAGGCAAGGTTTTAGTTAATATCAAAAACGATAGTTTAATAAATGCTATAAAAGTTGATGAGCTTCTTTTTACAACAAATGAGTATAAAGAAATAAAAAAAGCATTAAATCCATTTGAATTTAATTATCAAGAATATTTAAAAAAGCAACAAATATACCATCAAATTATTTTGACAAATGAGGAGTTTAAAGTTTTAAATTCAAAGCAAAGAACATTAAGAGGATTTGCATATTCTTTAAGAGAGAAAATTAATCAAGAATTAGATAAGTATAATTTTTCGGTAGAAGAGTTAGCAATAATTAACGCATTATTATTAGGTCAACGTCAAGATATTTCAAAAGAATTGTTTGAGCAATATAAAAATGCAGGAGCAATTCACATTTTAGCGGTTTCAGGTTTACATATAGGAATTGTTTTGCTGATTTTAAATATGTTATTTAATCCTATTGAAAGTATAAAAAATGGAAAAATCATTAAATTAATTCTTTTGGTAATTAGTTTATGGTTGTATGCATTTATTGCAGGGTTTTCAGCTTCAGTAGTAAGGGCGGTAACTATGTTTACAGCAATAGCTATTGGTTTGGTAACAAATCGCCAATCGGGAGTTAAGAACAGTTTGATTGTATCTATGTTTGTTTTATTATTGATAAATCCCTTATATTTATTTGATGTAGGGTTTC
>JAUWLK010000145.1 GCA_030613745.1 Flavobacteriaceae bacterium
AGGCTTTATCCCCGTCTTCTTGTTGAAAATTTTCAAACTTTCCGGATGGTGGGCCGCCGGTATTTGTTACCAATATATCTATTTTTTCAAAATGCTCTAATACAGCATTTATTATTTGTTCACGATCTATAGTTGATGACAGATCACCATTAACGGCAAATACTTCCCCTACTCCTACTTTTTCAATTTCTACTTTTGCCTTATCCAATGTATTTTTATTACGACTGCAAATAGCAACATGAGCACCTTCTTTTGCTAATTCAAGTGCAACACTTTTACCCAAACCTTGACTGGATGCGGTTACAAAGGCAACTTTATTCTTTAATCCAAAATCCATAATGGCTTATTTTCTTAAATAATCATCAGTTCCATCTAACCAATCCTCACGAATGGGTGTCCAAGTGTCAATTTCTTCAACATCACCAATCATCATGGCTTCGTGTGGTACATTTGAAGGAATAACCGCAATATCACCGGCATTAAGATCAAAGGTTTCCTTTTTATCATCTCCAAACCAAAATCGTATTGTACCTGAAATTACCTGAGTAATTTGCTCGTTTTCATGACTGTGCAATGGTACTGTAAATCCATCTTTGAATTTCATTTTTGCAATCATAATCTTATCTCCATATACTAATTTTCTTTCCATTTGAGGTGTAACTTGTTCAGCAAGAATTTCATCCCAATTTAACTTTTTTGTCATATTTTAACTATTTTGTATTATTTGTAAAAAAGTATTGAAATAAGTACTGTTTGAATTTTAAATGATAAATATATAATTCAAATAGTACTTTAAAATTTTCAACATCTGATTAATTATCTATTAGCCCCTGCCCTTCTATCCACGGAGCACCGATTGCTTTTAATTTTTGTTCTAGTTTAGGAATAGTTTTTTGACTTACATCTTTTAATTTACCTTTAATTTGATTTAATAGTTTTATTGCTGTATTTAAAGCCTCTTTATGTGTAGCTGTCGGACCGTAAGTTGAACTTCCTAATGCAACCCTCCCAATAAAACCACCATTACCTGGTGTTGGTTTTGAACTCTCACCAATTTCATTTTTGGTTTTATATCCTTTCAATTGTTTTTCAATAGTTAATAATTGTTGTCGTACTTTATAAATATTGTTAGATAATTCAGTACTTGGATTATTTGACTTATCTAAAGCACGTTTCATCGCACCTACCAATAACAAATTTTTAGATACAACAGAATTTGTAGCAGCTAGGTCTTGTTGAAATTTTTGATAAGTTTTTCTAAATTGTTCAATTTCAGGATATGAAGACCCTTTAAGTGCTCCTTTACTCAAAGGTCGTACTTTAAAGTTTTTAGGCCCTGCTAATATTGTAATCTTACCATCTATCCTTTTAGAAAGTGTCGCAGTATACTCTCCGGGAGTAACCATAATACCACGTCCAGAAGAATTATCACCTTTTTTAGAAACCTTTAATTTTTCACCACTTTTATCTGAATAGTTCAGTTTCCAGTTAACTCGATTAAATCCTTTTTTATTGGTTCCAATAACGGTATTCACCACTTTACCACTACTATTCTTAATAGTAAGTAATATCGCTGGAGATTCTTGCGTTTTTTCAGCTTCTAAAGCATCCCATCCGGGAAAAGTAATCTCACTATTATTTTTATTGAGTTCTTTTTCTTTTTCCTTACGTATATCTTTTAATGATTTTAGCTTTTCAGGCATAAAATAAGTAAATATGGCTCCGAAAGGAGGGTTTTTAGCTTTATATTGTGCATCTCCTTGTCCATATGATCCACCTTTTTCAACATACCAATATGCTGGTTTAATATTAAATAAAGTAGCTTCAGATTTTAACATAGATTGGTCAAATTCTCTAAGTGATGAAATATCATCCAATACATAAAAGCCTCTACCAAAAGAAGCTCCAATCAAATCATTTTCTCTTCTTTGAATAGTAATATCTCTAAAAGAAATATTAGGTAACCCTCCTTTTAATTGTATCCAATTGGTACCACCATTATTGGTGAAATAGATACCAAATTCAGTAGCTGCAAAAAGTAGGTTTTTTTTCTTATGATCTTGTACCAAACGCCATGTAAGTAATCTAGTTGGTAAGTCTCCATTTATGGAAACCCATGATTTTCCTTTATTTGTGCTTTTGATCAGATAAGGTTTAAAATCACCATACTTATGATTGTCCAACGCTGCATATACTGTATTTGCATCAAATAGATCAGCACGTATGTCATTTATAAAAGCTGTAGCTGGAATACCTTTTATATTGCTCATTTCTATCTTTCTCCAGGATTCCCCTCCATTTTCAGTTACTTGAATAATTCCATCATCAGTTCCTGCATAGATTAATCCTTCTTGTTTTGGTGATTCTGCCAAAGAAGTAATCGTATTATAATTTGACATTGCACCTATGTCCCAGGCATTATCCCAACTTTGCTGTTTGCCCATTATAGGAAGTGTTATACGCTCTTGATTACGACTTAAATCTTCCGATATTGGTTTCCATTCATCTCCCCTATTTTCAGATCGCCAAACACGTTGAGATGCAAAATATAACCTAGTTGGGTTATGAGGACTTACCAAAATTGGTGCATCCCAATTGAAACGTTCAGAAGGTTCTCCTACTCTACTCTGAGGTTGAATAAAAACAGTTTCTCCTGTAGTTTGATCAATTCTCCAAAGTCTTCCTTGCTGAAATTCACCATAGGTAATATCAGGATTACCCGGTTCTGTTGCTGATTGATGACCATCCGCCCCAAGCGTAACCCACCAATCAGAATTTGTGATTCCAATCTGACTTCTGGTTCTTGAAGGACCTCCGTGTGAGCCATTATCTTGGGTTCCTCCATAAATATTATAAAATGGTGTAGTATCATCAACAGCTACTTTATAATATTGTGTTATTGGTAAATTACGAACATAACGCCAACTCTTGGTCAAATCATAGGTTTCATATAATCCACCATCTGTTCCAAACAATATATAATTAGGATCTGATTTTTTAAAAGCTACTGCATGACTATCAACATGTTTATTTTTTTCATTCATGTTAGAAAATGTCTTTCCATGATCATCAGATATCTTTACAACATTATTCATAAAATACAGGCGTCCTTCCTGATGTGGAGAAGCATATAACTCCTGGTAATAATGTGGACCTGTTGCACCCGAAATAACGTCAGATTGTTTTGTCCATGATATCCCTCCATTAGTTGACATAAATAAACCACCTGTTATTCTTTCTAGTTCTACAGCAGCATATATTGTTTCAGAATTAAAAGGAGAAATAGCTAATCCTATCTTCCCTAAGTTAGATTTTGGAATTCCCTCAGTTAATTTATTCCATGTTTTTCCTCCATCAGTACTTTTATGAATACCCGAACCCGGACCACCACCTAAATACGTAGCAACAGTTCTATGCCTTTGCCATAAGGCTGTATAAATTATATCTGGATTTGTTGGATCAATTACCAGGTCAGTTGCACCAGTCCATTCATTATTGCCTAAAGTTTTTTTCCAAGTTTTTCCACCATCTATAGTTTTATAAACACCTCTTTCTCCACCTTTACTCCAAAGAGGTCCTTGTACTGCAACCCAGATGATATCACGATTTTCAGGATGAATTATAATCTTAGAAATATGTTCAGATTTTTTCAATCCCATGTTTTTCCATGTTTTCCCATCATCATGACTTACATAGATACCATCTCCAAAACCTACATGCCTTCCTCCTACATTTTCACCAGTTCCTACCCAAATAGTATGAAAATTATTAGGATCAATAGTTACACAACCAATAGAATAACTGGTTTGTTTATCAAAAATTGGTGTCCATGTTGTACCTGAATTCATAGTTTTCCAAACACCACCAGAACCTACTGCTACATACCAAATATTTTCATTTTTTGGGTGAATAGCAATATCTGCAATCCTACCAGAGGTCATTGCAGGACCAAGGCTTCTAAATTCTAATCCTTTAAAGGTATCAGATGATAATTTTTGAGCATAAATTGAGCTTGTTATTCCTAATAGACAAAGCCATAAGAATAAAATTTTTGTAATATTTTTCATTTGATTAGAGTATTTCTCCTCATTGAGGAATTTAAAGTGCTAACAATTTAAGGGTTTTTAAAAAATATAAGTCTTTTTATTAAACTTATTTTTGAAATTATTGATATAAATTTAATTATTTCAAAACTTATAATAAAAGTGAAATTCCTTTAGGTGGTATTTGTTGACTACAACTAAAATTTATCACTCTATTACTTTATTTTGCTCACAAAGTCCATAAAATTGGTAATTCTTTCATAACTGAGTTTATTTTCCCAATACCCGTCTTCTTTAAAATAAGAACCAATAATCATTGCATCACAAATTTGTAAATAGTTAGCAACATTATCTTGAGTTATACCTGAACCAACAATTACTGGAAAGTCTAAATTATCATTTAATGTTTTTAATTCTTCAACAGATGCAGCAGTACCTGTATGGTTTCCTGTAACGATTACACCATCACTTAAGAAAAATTGTGCAGCTTTAGCTGTATCTAGTAGAGAAATATCTTGTGTAATCGCATGCGAGCTGTGTTTCTTTTTAATATCTGTAAAAATAGCAATGGAATTGGCATCAATCATTTTTCGGTATCTTAATAACTCTCCCGCCTGTGCTTCAATAATACCTTCATCAGCAGTATGAGCAAACACAAACCCTTCGGCACGTATAAAATCAATATTTGATGCTTTAGCAGCAGCAAGTGCTTCCTTATTGGCTCCTGCTAAAATTTGAATACCAACAGGTAAATTGGTTTCTTGTTTTATTAAATAAGCAATTAAAGCCATCAAAGAACTTATTTCATGACCAACTTTTCCTTTAAGGTAAGGAACGTCGTGCATATTTTCAATCATTATCGAATCGATTCCTGCTTTTTTATATAGTCTTGCTTCTTTTAGTGCTTCATCTATGATTTTTGAAGTATCTAATCTATTTTTTGGAGTTCCTGGCAATGCTTGTACATGAACCATCCCTATAATTGGTTTTTCTTTTTTAAAAATCGACTGAAATTTTTGCATACGATTATAATTATATCATGTAAATTTACCTAAATTATTATTTAATCAGATTTTTTATTGATAATTATATTAAAATGTTAACTAAACCAAAAATTACTGTAATAGGTGCTGCAAATATTGACTTAATTGGTTACCCGAAAAGAGAATTAATCTATAAGGATTCTAATATTGGAACTGTTGAAACCATTTTTGGTGGTGTTGGTAGAAATATTGCTGAAAATCTATCTCGACTTGGATTTAAAGTTGAATTTCTAAGTGTTTTAGGTAAGGATAATTTCTCAAAAAAAATAATTGACTCCTGTATTGAATTAGATATTTCTACAAAATATTGTAAAATTATAAATGATCATTCAACTTCTGTTTTTATGGCAATAATGGATGAACAAAATGATTTGGCATTAGCTCTTACAGCGATGAGTATTTACAATAATATTCCTGATTCGTTTATTTTAAATAATTTAAGTATTATCAATCAGAATGATTATTGTGTATTAGAAACCAATATACCCAAAAGAATTTTAGAATTGGTTACGAGTCAACTACCTAATATTCATTTTGCTTTAGATACCGTTTCGGGTAAAAAGGCTTTAAAAGCCAAATCAATTTTGAATAAATTAACAATCTTAAAATGTAATTTAATAGAGGCCGAATTACTTAGTGATATAAAAGTTAAAAATGAAAAGGATTACGAAATCCTCATACTGTATTTTATTAATTTAGGTGTAAAAAAAGTATTTATCACTTTAGGTAAAAATGGTATTGTATTTGGTGATTCTAAAGGTTTTCATAAAATGGATGTCAATTATTTAACACCTATAAATACAACAGGTGCCGGAGATTCATTTATGGCAGGTTTGCTTTACGGAGAAACCCAAAAATTTAATATTCATAAAATGGTACAATTTGCTAATGCTTGTGCCCAAATGACAGTTCAACATAAAAATACTGTTCATCCCGAAATTAGTGAAAAACTCATCTTAAAAAATATTTCATGATTGAAAATTACTTAGATATTAATCCTGAAATTAGAGCTGCTTTAAAACAAAAGTTGCCAATAGTAGCACTTGAATCTACGATTATTTCTCATGGAATGCCATATCCACAAAATAAAGAAACAGCTTTACAAGTGGAACAAATTGTAAAAGATAATGGCGCAATTCCTGCAACTATTGCAATTATTGATGGTAAAATAAAAATAGGATTAAACAATGATGAAATTGACTATTTGGCAAAATCCGGAAGTAAAATTGTAAAGGCAAGTCGCAGAGATATTCCTTATTTATTGGCTCAAAAGATAGATGGTGCTACAACTGTTGCATCTACAATGATTGCTGCAGATATAGCTGGAATTCGTGTTTTTGCAACTGGAGGAATTGGTGGAGTTCATAGAGGAGCATCACAATCGTTTGATATTTCAGCTGACCTTCAAGAATTGAGCAATACTAATGTTGCTGTTGTTTGTGCAGGTATAAAAGCAATACTTGACTTGGGTTTAACTCTTGAATATCTAGAAACTTTTGGTGTTCCTGTGCTTGGATACCAAACAAAAGAATTACCAGCTTTTTATACCCAAAAAAGCGGATTTCAAGTCAATTTTAAAATGAATAATACTACTGAAATAGCAAAACTGTTAAAAACCAAGTGGGATCTTAATCTCAAAGGCGGAGTTCTTATCACAAACCCTATTCCAAAAGAAAAGCAATTGGATTTTGAGATAATGAATGAGGCTATTGAAGCAGCAATTATTGAAGAAAAAGAATTGAATATCAAAGGAAAAGAAAGTACACCTTTTTTATTGGGAAAAGTA
>JAUWLK010000187.1 GCA_030613745.1 Flavobacteriaceae bacterium
AGTACAAGCTGAAATTATAAAAGAATTTCCTAAAAAAAGTATTCACAGAAGAAATAACGGTTATGCGATTGATCATTTAATTGATACTGAAATTTTTTCTGATAATAAAGAAAAATTTAATTTATCAAAATTACTTTGCGGTAGTGAAGGCACACTTGCATTTACAACTGATATAACTTTAGAATTAAATGACTTGCCACCTAAAGAAAGTGTTTTAGTTGCTGCACATTTTACATCTATTCGAGAAAGTATGGAAGCTGTAGTTGTAGCCATGAAACACAATTTGTACATGTGTGAATTGATGGACAAAACCATACTGGATTGCACTATAAACAATAGAGAACAATTAAAAAATAGGTTTTTTGTTGAAGGTGATCCCAAAGCCATTTTAATGTTAGAACTTTCTGCAAACACCAAAGAAGAAGTTGCTAAACTAGCAGATAATTTAATTATTGATTTACAAAAACATAATTTTGGTTACTCCTACCCAAAACTTACTGGTGAAGGTATAAATAAAGCTATAAAACTAAGAGCTGCCGGTTTAGGTTTATTAGGAAATATAGTTGGTGATGACAAAGCCGTTGCTTGTATTGAAGACACTGCTGTTGAAGTAAATGACTTACCAAATTATATTGCTGAGTTTAGTGCTATGATGAAAAATTACGGACAAGATGCTGTGTATTATGCACATGCTGGAGCTGGTGAACTACATTTACGTCCGATTTTGAATCTTAAAAAAGGTACAGATGTTGGATTATTTAGAACTATTACATCTGATGTTGCTCAATTGGTTAAAAAATACCATGGTTCAATGAGTGGTGAACATGGTGATGGAATAGTGAGATCAGAATTTATTCCAATGATGATTGGTGAGAAGAATTACGAACTAATTAAAAAAATAAAATACACTTTTGATCCAAACAATATCTTTAACAGAGGAAAAATTGTTGACGCCTTTCCTATGGATAAATCTTTGCGATACGAAGTTAATCGAGAAGAACCAGAAATTGATACTATACTAGATTTTTCAGATTCTCTAGGAATTTTAAGAGTTGCTGAAAAATGTAATGGATCTGGAGATTGTAGAAAACCTGTTTCAGCAGGAGGAACAATGTGCCCAAGTTATCGAGCAACTAAAAATGAAAAAGATACAACACGAGCTCGCGCCAATGCTTTACGAGAATTCTTAACTAATAGTGATCAAGTCAATAAATTTAATCACGAAGAATTAAAACAAGTATTTGATTTGTGCTTGAGTTGCAAAGCTTGTGCCAGTGAATGCCCTAGTAATTTAGATATTGCAGCGCTAAAAGCTGAATTTTTACATCAATATCAAAAAGAAAACGGAATATCATTCAGAACAAAAATGTTTGCTGAAAATGCAAAATGGAATAAACTTGGTAGTATCGTACCGTGGCTAACAAATGCTATTTTAAGTACTATTTTAGTGAAAAAAATTATGGGAATTGCTACAAAAAGAAGTATTCCCAAATTGGCTAATAAAACAGTTTACAAATGGTATAAAAACAATAAAAAAAGATTAGAAAATAAAACTTATAAATACGGTAAAGTCCATTTATTTATTGATGAATATACAAATTATTACGATGCCAACATTGGTATAGATGCTATTGAAGTACTTTCAAAACTTGGATATAAAGTAATTATTACCAAACATGAAGAAAGTGGTAGAAGTTTTATTTCAAAAGGCATTTTAGATAAAGCAAAAAAAATAGCTAATTTTAATGTAAGTCATTTTTCAGATTTAATTTCTAACGATACACCTTTAATAGGCATTGAGCCATCGGCAATTTTAACTTTTAGAGATGAATATCCTAGACTTTCTGATGATAAAACCACAGCTCAAAAAATTTCAAAAAATACTTTTACCATGGAGGAGTTTTTCCAAAAAGAAATTAAAAAAGGAAATATTACTTCAAATCAATTTAATAACAGTAAAAAAATATTAAAAATTCATGGGCATTGCCATCAAAAATCGCTTTCTAATTTATCTGCTTCATTTGAAATGTTAAATTTACCAAAGAATTTTGAAGTTACCATTATAAATTCTGGCTGTTGTGGTATGGCAGGTTCTTTTGGTTATGAAAAAGAACATTATGAAATTAGCATGCAAGTTGGTGAAGACACTCTTTTCCCAAAAATTAGAAATACTGATAAATCTGTTGAAATCATTGCTGCAGGCACTAGTTGTCGTCACCAAATTCATGATGGTACAAAACGTAAATCAAAACATCCGATTAGCATTTTAAAAGAAGTTTTAAAGTAATTTTTGCTCAATTGATAAAATAAACTTAATTTTAAAAATTCAAAATTTATAATCAGCTATTTTACAATTCTATGGCACTTATATTTTGAATGTAAGATTGATATGAAAAATAGATTATTGAATACAATTTTTTTTATAAAAAACTGTTATTACCTAAATTAACAAATAACAATAATATGAAAGTTTTAAAACTTATTTTCATCACATTCTTCTTTTTATTAATTTCTTTTTCTGCAATAGGACAAGCAGACCAAAAAGATGAGATTAAACCATCATTAAACAGTGGTACTATTAAAAATCAATTTGATTATTTATATAAAAAATCTGGTTCTTATCAAGAATATAAAGTTGTTAAAAAAGACCAATTCCGCAAAATTAAAGCAAATGTTTTAGATTCATTAAAATTATTGAAAAATGAACTTTCTGAAACTAAAAACCTGGTTGAAATCCAAAATAGTGAAATCAATAATCTTAAAACAGGTTTAAAAACTACCAATGATAATCTAACAAGTGTTACTAAAGAAAAGGATAGTATTAAGTTTTTAGTAATTCCTATGACAAAATCTGCATACAATGGTTTATTATGGTCATTAATTATTGGTTTAATTTTACTTTTAGTACTTTTTATTTTCAAATTTAAAAATAGCAATACCATTACTAAGCAAGCAAATCTTTTACTTGTTGAAACAGAAGAAGAATTTGATACTTTTAGAGCAAGATCTTTAGAAAGAGAACAAAAAGTTAGACGAGAATTACAAGATGAAATCAACAAGCACAAAGCTATTTCAAAAAGTAAAAAAGAAAAATAGAGATTACACAATTCAAATATCTAATAATCACATCTTAGATTAGATTTACCATAATGGATAAAAATAAAGTACTTTCTATCTCTGGAATATTCTTAATACTACTAGGAATTGTTATGATTTATATTGGAGGGTTCTTTGCTGAAAAAATTTTACTCCCTCCTATTATTACCGGGATAGGTTTTTTTGTGATAGCATGGGTATTTTCAGCTTTAAAAAAGTAAGCTCTTGTGATTTTCAAGGTATTGCATTGCATTCGTGCCTTCATTAAAAAGTAAATCTAAAATACTTAAATTAGAAATATATCCATGTTTGTTATCAAAAACTTGTGTGTATTTTTTGAATGAATATTCTTTTTTAATTTTGGCATTTGCTAAATATCTAAAATCATTCAAATTATTAATTTCTTGTTTATATTCTACTGTTTTTTGAAATGGCACTTCTAATTGTAAACAATCTGTTAATACTTCGTAAGAATTAAAATTCAAGTCCAATAAAAATTGATACTTCTTACTGAAAATAGCTGCAATTTCATCTTCATAATACTCAAAATATGGTGATGATCTATAAGCAGTTTGTAATGATTTAAAATGTAATTTTTGCCATAAAAAACTATTTTCAATTTTTACATCTTTAGTTTTTTGTTTTTTATGTGTTTTTGAATGAATTACTGGAACTACCAATAACTGTTTACCATTAGCACCATAAATATAACACCTATTTCTATAAGTTTGTTTTTGAAAATTATCTTCTATTTCAAATTTAAATTCTTTTGCTTGTACAATAACAACATATTGAATTATCGGTGCAAAATATGTAGGCTGTAATATCAATGTATGTTCGTTGATTGTGTGGTTTGTTTAACTGAATTTATTCATTGGAAATAACTATTTATAAAAAATTCATTCCTAAACAAATTCATATATTTATTATGCTTTTTTCTTCTTTTTATATACGCTAAAACCATAAAGTAACGCTATTACAGCTAAAAAAGGATAAAAATAAGAAACAGGTTTACCACTACCTCCAACAGTTGTAAATAACCTTTCCCATCTTATTTTACTTAAACCTTTCCCATCAGTATTCCAACTCATCCAAATAAACACAGGTTTTCCAACCACATGATCAAACGGAACATATCCCCAGTAACGAGAATCTTCAGAATTATGACGGTTATCACCCATCATCCAGTAATAATTTTGTTGAAAGGTATAAGCTATTGATGGTTTCCCATTAATAAAAATCTCATCACCTTTAACTTGCAAACTATTTTTCTCATATTCAACTATTATTTGTTTATAAAAAGGAAGAGACTCTTTATTTAAGGCAACTGTTTTTCCTTTTTCAGGGATATAAATCGGTCCAAAATTATCTTTATTCCAATTTAAAGTTTTAACATTTGGAAAAACATTTTCTTTTTCTCCTTTTGGACTAAATTTTCTTGTTAAACTTTTTACTGTAGGATTATTCTTTAAAAGTTTTGCATCATCACTAGCCAAGTTAAGTATATAATTTCCATCTTGTAGTGATGCACCTTCCCTAACATGATATCTATTTCTTAATATATTAGCACTTATTGGTTTACCTCCAGTATTCACATCGTAATAAAATTGTAATTTAGCCCTATCTGGTAATATATTTTTCTTTCCATTGATGTATACAAAACCATTTCTTATTTCTAAAGAATCTCCTGCTATGCCTACACATCTTTTTACATAGTTTGACTTTTTATCAATTGGTTTTCTAATCTTTTTATTTGTTTTTTGAAAGAAATACTCTACTGTATCAACCGGCCAACTAAATACAACTATATCATTTTGTTTTATTTTTTGAAATCCGGGAATTCTCAAATATGGCAATTGAGGCTTATTTAAATATGATTTTGTTTTTATTATTGGCAAAGTATCATGAACCATTGGTGCTGCAACTGTTGTCATTGGTACTCTAGCACCATAATGAAATTTACTTACAAATAAGAAATCACCAATTAATAACGATTTTTCTAAAGATGATGTCGGGATAGTATAAGGCTGCATAAAGTAGGTATGCACTATAGTTGCTGCAATAATTGCAAATGCAATAGAACTTACCCATTCTCCTGCTGCTGTTCGTGGTTTTAAGCTTCTATCTTTAATATATTTAACATCCTCCACATAATTGATGTAAAAAATATAAAAACCTAAAGTTGCAACAACCAATACAGAATCTAAATTTGAGTTTTTACCAAAACTTCTAATTGTTTCAATCCAAATAATTGGGAACATTAGTAAATTGATAATAGGAATGAATAATAATACAGTCCACCATTTTGGGCGATTAATAATCTGCATTAATACTATCGCATTGTATATTGGTATGATTGCTTCC
>JAUWLK010000275.1 GCA_030613745.1 Flavobacteriaceae bacterium
CTTTGATTTTTTTTTCTATATTACTAATATTTACTGGTTCACCTTCCATTTCCAGTTTTTCGACTGTCGTATTAGCCTCAGGTAATAGTATCCAAAGTATTGGATAAACCAAAAAACCAAATCCAAAACCAAAAGCTGCAACCAACCAAGCTAAACGAATCCATATTACATCAACATTTAAATAATGAGCCATACCTGATGAAACGCCACCTAAAAACTTATCGTCACCATCACGATATAATTTTTTGGTTTTTGCTTTACCATAAGATTTATAATCATCATCATTAAATAATTCATCATCAACCATATAATCTTCTGGTTTCCCCATAATCTCAACAACACCATCAATATCAGCCTCATTGATTACTTGACGAACATCCTTTATTTTTTCTGATAAAAGTTCTCCAATTCTTGATTCAATATCTGTTATTATTTCGTCTCTACCTTTTGGGTCATCACTTAATGAACGACGTATAGCTTCTAAATAATTCTTTAGTTTTTGATAAGCCAATTCATCAATATGAAAAAATACTCCACCTAGGTTTATATTTATAGTCTTATTCATTTTTTTGTGTTTTTTGTGTTTGTATTTTTTGTTATTGTATTCACTGCAGTAACCAAGTCACTCCAAGTTGTATTTAATCCTTTTAAAAATAGTATTCCCGTTTCGGTTAAACCATAATATTTTCTTGGAGGTCCTGAAGTTGACTCTTCCCAGCGATAACGTAAAAGTCCAGCATTTTTAAGCCTTGTAAGTAAAGGATAGATCGTACCCTCAACTACCAGCATTTTTGCATCTTTTAGCTGCGATAAAATTTCAGAAGTATATGCATCACCATTTTTTAAAATAGATAAAATGCAAAATTCTAAAACTCCTTTTCGCATCTGTGCTTTTGTATTTTCAATCTTCATATTTTTCTTTTTTGTTCTAAATATTAATTTAGATAGTTTTTACTTTTTTAAAACAAATAATATTGAATAGTATTTGCAATATAAATTACGATTGTGATAAGTATTGTAATCATGATAATTGATTTTATTTAATAAACTTAATAGTTAATGGATATTTGTAAACTTCGCCCTGATTTGCTTTAGTTGCTGCAACTATTATCAAAATAAATCTAACTATAGCTAATATTCCAATAAAAGATGCCATACTAACTATTCCGAAAAGATCAAAATGATGTAATTCAGAAAAAATTGATCTAAAAGCAAAAGGAAAAATTGAAATTCCAAGTATAAATGAGTATAGCAAAAAACTCAAATTAAAATTTATGGCTTCTTTGCCGTTTTGATCTAAAAAATCACTTTCTCGCTTTTTCATTTCCCAAATAATCAATGGAGCAACTACTCCACCAAATGGAAAAATATATCCAAAAAAGGCTGATAAGTGTAGTAAAAATGCTTTGTTATAATCGTTTTTGTGTGACATAATATATTCTATATAATACTTTCTTATGCAAATATATGGTTAAAAACTAATACTATGCAATACAAAGTACTATATTTAACATTTTTTTAACATTTACTGTCCATTAATAATATCATATAAATATTGTAAATTGTGGGCTTAAAGAGATAAAATGACAAAATTCACAGTTAAAAAATTAAATATATTCTTACTGTTTAAATTACCATCGGCTTACTTTTCTGGTATTAGGGTTACCTCCATTAATAATAAAGAAGCTATGGCTACAGTAAAGCACCAATGGATAAATCAAAATCCGTTTAAATCTTTATATTGGGCAACCCAAGGAATGGCTTCTGAATTGGTTACAGGTATATTGGTTATGAAACAAATCGACAAAAGCGGTAAAAAAATATCAATGTTAGTTACCAAACAAAATGGAAGTTTTACCAAAAAAGCTACCGGAAAAATTACATTTATATGTAGTGATGGTGATATTATTAAAAAGGCTATAGACAAAACTATTGCTACAGGAGAAGGACAAAATATTGTTATGACTGCAGAAGGTTTTAATGAAGAATATGAAAGTGTTTCAAAATTTGAATATGAATGGAGTATTAAGGTAAAAGATTAGTATTGCATTGTGAATTGTAAATTAACACTTTTAAATAGTAAAATAAATATTTTTAGTATGAAAAAAATTCTATTTCTTATCGTATTAAGTTCTTTAATGAGCTATAGTCAACAAAATTCTAATAATAAAACAGAAATATTATGGGATACTTTTGGTGTACCACATATTTATGCCGACAACGAGTATGATTTATATAAAGCATATGGTTGGGCACAAATGAAAAACCATGGAAATCTTATTTTAAGAGTTTATGGTGAATCCAGAGGTAAATCTGCAGAATATTGGGGTACAAATTTCAAAAGAGACAAAATACTACATCTTATGAACTTACCTTCTACCGCATATAACACATATAAAAATTTAACTAAAAAAGAAAAAATGATTATTGAAGCCTTTTCCCAAGGAATTAATGATTATGTAAAAGCAAATCCTGATAAAATTGATGATAACTATAAGATAGTTTTACCTGTAAAACCTGTAGATATTTATGCCCATTTACTTAGAGGAATGTATTATGAATTTTTGGCTGATAATGAATTTAATAAAAGTCAAAAATGGCAAAAAGGTTCTAATGCCTGGGCTATAGCACCAAAAAATACAAAAAATGGAAATGCTATTTTGTTAACAAATCCACATTTACCTTGGATTGATAGTTATGCTTCCTATAAATTTTTTGAAGGACACCTCAACTTAAATGGTAAAAACATTTATGGTGTAACACTTATAGGTTTTCCAATAATAAGTATTGCTTTTAATGATAATTTAGGGTGGACACATACTGTCAATACCTTAGATAATACAGATTTATATGAATTAACTTTAAAAAATGGTAAGTATTTATTAGATGATAAATATCTGGATTTTAAAATAGATACTAAAATTTTAAAAACGAAACAAAAAGATGGTAGTTTAAAGATTGATACTTTAACAAGAAAGATTTCTAAACATGGTGTTGTAGTTTCTGAAAAAGAAGGCAAAGCACTAGCTCTTCGTTTCCCATATATGGATAATCCGCCACATGCTCTTCAACAATGGTATGATATGGGGAAGGCAACAAACTTTAATGAATTTGAAACCGCATTAAAACAGAATGCAATTGCTTTATTTAATGTAGTATATGCTGATAAAACCGGAAACATATTTTATTCCTTTTTAGGAAATATTCCTGAAAAAAAAGGAGAATGGAAAGAATGGAGAAAAACTGTTTCTGGAGATTCTAGTGAATTGATTTGGGATAGTTATCATACTTACGATGAATTCCCTAAATTATTAAATCCGAAAAGCGGATGGTTACAAAATGCTAATGAAGGTCCGTT
>JAUWLK010000226.1 GCA_030613745.1 Flavobacteriaceae bacterium
AAATTTCAATAATTTCAGTATTTTGATTTAAGGAAGAATTTAAAATCTCATTTATTTCATTTGAAGAAATAATTTCATCACAAAATAGTAGAGTATCAATAATGTATTTTCCTTTTATTGCCAGAGATATTTCTCTATATCCTTCAATAATAAAAAAGCCTTTTTTCTTTCTAACTCTTGACTTTTCTTGTAGTTGGATTATCTCTTTGATTAAAGGATTTTGTATGCTTGTAATTTGTTTATGCACAAGTATTAAATTTGTATAAAAATAGGTAATCCCATCCTAAATCCTTCCCAAAAGAAAGGACTTTTTATGTCTTCAATTTTAATCACTATATTTCTTCATATATCTTTTATATAACTTTGTTTGGTGTGTTTTTAAACTAATATTACGTCCATCAATAAAAGCTTTAGTTAATATATTGGTTCGCATATCTAAAGCATTACCTTCACTAATGAAAAGAGTTGCACTTTTACCTACTTCCAAAGAGCCATATTTATCATCAATGCCTAAAATTTTTGCAGGATATAGTGTTATTAATTGTAAAGCTTCTTCATCGGTTAAGCCGTAACCTGTAGTAGTGCCGGCATAAAAAGGTAAGTTTCTACTTTCCATTCTATCCATTCTACCATGATCTTCTAAAGCAACAATAACACCCTTTTTATATAAAATTCCAGCTAAGCGATATGGTAAATCATAATCATCGTCTTCAGAATTAGGTAAAGAGTGGATTCTTTGTATTAAAACAGGGATATTATTTTCTTTTAGTAATTTAGAAACTTTATGGGCTTCATTACCATGAACAATTACAATTTTTTGTATACCTAATTCTTTTGAAAATTCAATAGCATCTATTATTTGTTGCTCTGAATTTGCATGTATATATAGTTTTTGTTCTCCTGAAAAAAGCTTTTTTGTTGCTTCAAATTCTAAATTTTTAGATTTATTACTGTTTATGTCATAAGTTTTTGCTTGAAACAAATAGTTTTTGATTTTAGCAATTTTATCATAATATTTTTTTTCAGTTTCACTTAATTTTTCTTTTGAATTTAAAGAAATTGATGGCCAGTTTAAATGAATAGCATCATCAATTTTTATTACAGCATCTTCCCAGTTCCAAGCATCTAACTGGACTATAGAAGATGTACCTGAAATTATTCCTCCCCTAGGTGTAACCTGTGCAATTAAAACTCCATTTGGTCTAACGCTTTCTATAACTTTTGACTCTGCGTTATAGGCAATTAAACTACGAACATGAGGAAGCATTTCTCCTGTTTCGTCAAAATCACGTGATGCTTTTACTGCATCAATTTCACCTAAACCTAAGGTAGAGTTTGGTATAATAAATCCAGGGTAAATATGTTTGTTTTTAGCATCAATTATTTCACCTTTAGCAGAAATATTTTCAGATTTCCCGATTTGAGTAATTAGGCCATTTTCAAAAATTATTATTGCATTTTCAATAACATGTCCATTACCAATATGAGCAGTTGCTCCAATAATGCTAATTGTTTTACTTTGTTTTGGTGCAGGTGTTTGTTGTGCAGTATTGTATTGGATAAATAACAATACTATTAGAGTAAATATATATATAGATCTTTTCATTTTTTTTAATAATTATAAAATTCAACAGTATCACAGTGAAGCTCTTTACTTTCTTTCTTTTTAGGAGCTTGAGAAGTCTTGCCTTTGTTTTTATCTTGAAGCATCAAGTTCGTCAAATGGTTTCGTTCTTTTTTAATGGCTTTTCGCATTTCCAAATCTCTTTCCAAATCAAAATAGATTCTACCTTCTATTAGTGTTTTTTCGGCCTTTGCTTTAACAGATAAAGGGTGGTTGTTCCATAAAACTATATCAGCATCTTTACCTACTTTAATACTTCCAACTCTGTTATCAATATGCAATAATTTTGCAGGGTTGAGCGTAACAAACTTCCAGGCATCTTCTTCACTTACGCCTCCGTATTTAACTGTTTTAGCAGCCTCTTGGTTTAAACGCCGAATCATTTCTTTATCATCAGAATTAATTGCTGTAACTATACCTTGACTATGCATTATGGCAGCATTGTATGGAATTGCATCATTTACTTCAAACTTGTAAGCCCACCAATCACTAAAAGTTGAGCCTCCAACTCCGTGAGATTTCATTTTATCGGCAACTTTATAACCTTCTAATATATGGGTAAAAGTATTGATATTGAAATTGAATTTATCGGCTACTTTCATCAGCATATTTATTTCACTTTGTACATAGGAATGGCAAGTAATAAAACGATCTTTATTCAATATTTCAACTAAAGTTTCCATTTCAATATTTTTTCTATAAGGTTTACCACTTTTCTTTTTTACTTCATATTCTTTAGCTCTTTGAAAATAGTCTATATACACTTGTTCAACTCCCATTCTGGTTTGTGGAAATCTATCTGTTCCAAATGGATATCGTGATTGTTTTACATTTTCACCTAAGGCAAACTTGATAAATTTAGGAGCTTGTTTGTCGATTAATTTTTCATTTGTTTCTCCCCATTTTAATTTAATAATTGCTGATCTTCCTCCAATAGGATTTGCCGAACCATGTAATAATTGTGCCTGTGTTACTCCCCCAGCCAAACTTTGATAAATTTTAATGTCTTCAAAATTTAAAACATCTTCCATACTTACTTCAGCGGTTGAATTATGTCCAACTTCATTTACAGAAGATAAAGCTATATGAGTGTGTTCATCAATAATCCCAGAAGTTAAGTGCTTACCTGTACCATCAATTACTCTTGCTTTTCTTGAATTAAGATTATTGCCGATTTTAGCAATTTTACCGTCTTTAATTAAAACGTCGGTATTCTTTAAAATTCCTTCTTTTTCATTGGTCCAAACAGTTACATTTTTAAATAGAATTGTTTCTTGTTTTGGTTTGGTAGTAAAACCATATGACATATTTGGGTAAGTTACAGGAGATATATAAGGTGCAATATTTTCTTCTTTTTTACCTTTTGTTTTTTCTTTAAACTCAGATATTTTGTTTGCAATCCATTTTGTTTCTGTACCGTTTTCTAATACTGCTTTACCGCCAAATATATTCGGATCATCTACTTTACCGGCAAGGCGAATAAATTTACTTTCTATTTTTTTTGGCTGTAAATACAAATTTATCCAATTGTTTTTATAAGTGAATTTGCTGGTAATTTTTAAGGTGTCTTGTTTTACTGTAACTTTAGGTTTGTTTGCTGTACCACTAATATTTACATCATATTTTTGATTTGCGACAGTTAAGGTATAAACACCTCTTATATCTTTAATATTAATATCATTTATAGTGTACTTATTGCCTTGTACCCAATTTTCATAAAGTATAGTTTTGTTTTCAAATATATCACCAGAAGTAATTAAAAAATTGGCATAAGTACCATTTTGTAATGAACCAATTTCTTTACTTTTATTTAAAATATTTGCAGGAACAGTTGTTAAAGCTGCTAGAGCAGTTTCTTTGTTTAAACCATATTTTATTGATTTTAATAAATTGGTTTTAAAACCTTTAATAGATTTTAGTTGATGTGTAGTTAGAGCAAATTTAATACCATTTTCATGGAATACTGAAGGATTTGAAGGAGCTTGATTCCAATTGCGCATATCACTTAAAGTCACATATTTTGCATAATATGGATTTTCTACATCATATGCTTTTGGGTAGTTAATTGGCAATATATAAGTTGCATTCGTGTTTTTAATTTCATCAATTATTTCATATTCATCACCACCACCTAAAATAGTATAATTGATGTCAAAATTATCACCTATACCATCTGCTCTTAAGGCATTACTTTTATTACCTGCATCAAATATTTGGACTAAATTTTTGTTGTTGTTTAATGCTTCTAAGGATAAATCTTTTGTTTTTGAATTTCCTTTACCATACCAATCAGCATCATGATACATTTGTCGTAATAAAGCCATACTTCCCATTAAAGAATTAGGATAAACTTGTTTGTTGTATTTACTTCTTTTAAAAGATAAATATTGTGCAGATTGATCAGATAAAATTCTAAAATTATTATTACTATTTGATTTCAATGCCACTAAAATACCCGTACCTCTCACAATACCATCTTGTATATGAGTATTTACTATTCCAAAACCAGCGCTTAATAATTCTTTAGCTTTTTTCTTATCGTAATTAAATTTTGAAATAGCCTTGGTTTCAGGCATGATATGTTCATTCCAATAATATCCTTTT
>JAUWLK010000003.1 GCA_030613745.1 Flavobacteriaceae bacterium
GAACCAGAGCCTGCACCTCTTGTAATTATATACAATTCATCAAAACTATCACCATTAATATCTGCAACAAGAGCATAATCAAAAGGATCACTTTCTTCCATTTTTAATGTTTCATTTACTTCTATAAACCCTTTAGGTGTAACAGTTATTTTACTAATACTGGCACTAGGTTTTTCTTCATTGATGATAAAAATTTTCCCAGTTTTGGTTTTAAATTCCCTAGAAACTATACCACTACTTTTTGTTATTTTTTTTATTTCTGTTTTAATTTCTGTTTTAGTTTCTGTTTTAGTTTCTGTTTTTGGAGCTTCTTGGTTATCAGTAGCTTTTTTTTGATCACATGAAACTAATAAAGTTAGTACTGTCATTGTTAAAAATATGTTTTTCATTATTTAAGTAGTTAATATATTTATTTTTTAGGGTTGGTCTTTGAATAAATTGTATAAGTAGATTCCATATCGTCAGATGTACTACCAATTTTTGCATTTGATTTTTTTATATCTAATTCATCAGCATAGGCTTTGGGTAAAGTAATCCAATCTTTTTCAGTATAAACTCTTAAAATGTTACTACTAAAATGATAAATATTAATATTATCATTTATTAAGTCAATAAAAAGTTCGTAGCCATTACTTGGGCAGTCATGAACTTTACATCCACTAGAGTGAATTATTTGATTTTCTATAGTAATAGGAGTTTCTGTATTCCAATTTGTAATTAGTTTATCAAAATCTAATCTATTTATTTTCTTCAATCTATTGGTTAGAATTTTGTTTTCAAATATTTTTTCTTGTGTAGGATATTTTCCAATTAAATCAGTTAAGAAAAACAATCCAGGTTTGGGCTTTCGTTCAGTAGTTGTTTCTACTTGTTTTAATTCAGTAGAATCTTCTTTTAAATCAATTTCTGTTTTAATTTCAACGGGAATTTTATTTTTTTCTTTAGTATTACAACTATAAAATAAAACTAATGTTAAAAAGAATAATAATGTATATTTCTTCATGTAATTTACTTTTTAAAATATTGATAAATTGATACTATTATTAGCACTAACAATATTGGAAAGATAATAATAAGGTCTACTCTTATAATTGCTCCGCTACTTTCTGGTTGTCCTTTAGCCCAAAACCAGACAAACAATTCCCAAATAAAGTAAGCAATTATTAATAGAATTGTTGTGATTTGAAGTTTTGTCATAAACAGTATATTTATAAAGGTCTAATTTACAAATTAAAACAATTTTATAAGAAATATTTTTGGTATTGGTTTAGGCGAAAATCAAAAGTAGTATAAGTATTTTCTTTTTTCTTTAATTTTTTATACAAGGGGTTTGCGCCGATAGATCGGTTTGCAGCATTAGATGGTGAAATTAAGGAAACTGTTTTAATGATTCGGTTATTTAAATTGAAGTGATGAATTTTTGGAGGTTTGTTAGATGTTAAATTTAATGGAATAGAATATGATTTAAGATATTTTTTAAATAAATATTCTGGACCGTTTTTACTATTCCCTCCCATAAATAAAATAGTATCAATAGTTAGGTTTTCTGATAGATATTTTAATAAATTTCGAAGCTTGATGTCTTTCATTCCTAAGTCTGAAGCATCAACTCTTTCTCTTTCACAAGATTCTACTAGATCACAGATTCCAATATGGTTTCGAGTAAGAAATATTTTTCTTTGATCAATTGCATTTTGAGAATTCTGATATTCTAAATTTAAGTTGAAAATTCTATCAAAAATAGGCCAAAGAAGTCCATATTTACTACCATAACAAAAGTTAACATCTTCATCTAAAAGTTGTTTTGTAGAAAATCTTGGTGGAGGAATAGTTCCAATAATTAATTTAGTGGTTTCTTTTGGTATAAATGGCTGGTATGGATGTTTATGAAAAAACATATTTTTAAAATAAAATCCCATCCTGTAAATTAGAATGGGATTTAAAATCAGGTTGTTTTAAAATTTTTATAATCCTCCTTTGAGGTGTTCTTGCCATACATTTAGTTCTTCCCAAAGATCTTCATCAGCTAATCTGGCTTGAGCAGACCAAGTTCTTGGATTATGCATTGTATAAGAAGGACCAGCTGCATCAAGAATTTTTTGCAACCTATTTATTGATGCGTTTGATAATTGGTTAAAACTCCAAATACCATCATTATTTAATAATTCTTTAATTTTCGGACCAATTCCTTCTATTTTTGTAAGGTCATCTTTGATAGCATCTAAAGCAGCTACAGGAGCAACGTCAGAATCACCACAACCAAAGAGTTGTTTTAATAACCATCCTAAAATTAATCCTAGAATAAAAGCTCCTAAAAGCCATAAAAACCAAGGCCAAAAAACATCCGACCCATCACATGCTGTTGTATTTATTGATAATAATAACATAATTTTTAAATTTTTATAATTTGGTTAGTTTTATTTAATTACAATTTCTACTCTACGATTTTTTTGTTTTCCTTCTTCATTCGTGTTATCTGAAATAGGTTCAAGTTTTCCTTTTGAATCTACAAATATTTTATCTTCAGGAACTTCTTTTTTCATAAGATATGCTTTTCCTCGATTAGCTCTTTTAAGACCTAATTCTTCATTATAAGCTTGATCTCCATCAACATCGGTATGGCCTGTAAGGTATACTGAATTACCGGATAATATAATCTCTTCAGCTAAATTATCAAGATATACAACTACATTTTCTGTGTCAATTGGATTGTCAGTATTATATTTAAAGTAAACATAAGTTTTGTCATGATGTTCAACAACATGTTCATTTCTTACTACCCATTTAAAAAGAGCTTTGTGTAAGGCATCTTTTTTAGCATCATCACAATTGCCAAACAATCTTGATCCAAGCTCAATATCGGAGTCGCTTAAACTGTCAAAAAACAGCTCTTCCACTTTTTTAGCTCTGGATAGTCCTAGTTCTTTATTTTCGCCATCAAAATAAGGCCCCACGATGAGTAATTTTTTACCTTCCGCTTTGGCGGATAAAATTTCAGATTTCTTTTTAGCCCATGCATTACTTGTAATTGGTAAATCTGAATTACAATCAAAGTACAATGGTCCATGTTTCACTTCTACTATAGGTTCATCACAGCAAATAACGGTTTGTTTATACCAATTCCAGCTACACCATAATAAAAGTAAGAATAGAAGAAAAATGAGAAAAGCTATTAATTTTTTCATTTTTAAGGTTTTAAGATTAGTTAATTTTGATTAATTAATTATAAAGTTAGATAAAATTAATTATAATTCAGATAAAATATAAAAAAAACCTATTTCAATTTTTCTTGAAATAGGTTTAAAATGATTTTATAAATTGGCTTTATTTAAAAGCTAAAAACTAGAGTAGATGTAAATCTGTTATTATTAATATCTAAATAAGCTGGTTCAACACCATCTATATTTAAAAAACTGTATTGATCAGAATTTGAAGAATTATCATAGGCTAAATCTAATTTAACATGGTTGTTAAAATTAATTCCTAATCCGAGAGAATAGCCGGTTATATCAAAAGTTGAGCCCGAATTTTTGAATGGTGTTTGAATAACTCTATAACCTCCTCTAAAACTCAATATATTATATCGCCATTCGGTTCCAATTTTGAAAGAAGAAGTATTTCTTAAACCATTTGATAATTCTTGATTCTCATCAATAAATGCACTTGAGGGTTTTAATTTTGTATTTTTATAATCTTGGTAGATATAATCAATACTGACCAAGCCATTTTTTCCAAAAATATATGCAAAACTTCCGGTAAATTTACTTGGTGTTTTTAATTGGTAATCAAAGAAATTGGGATCGTAATATTCAGCGTAAATTTCTGGATTATTACTAACCTCAATTTCAATGTCTTCTATAAATCTTTCAGATATATCATACCAAATAGGAGATTGGAAAGAAACCCCTAAGCGCAAATTTTGTAAGGGTTTTAGAATAGCACCTAAACCAAAGTTAAATCCATTACCGTAACTTGAAAGAAATTGAGCTGTATAAGCATCTAAAGTATTTCCATTACCATCATTATTTGATTCTTCATAAATGGTATTTTGGTGAAAATTAAGATGTTGAAATGAAATTGAAGCTCCTAAATATAAAATATTTTGATATTGTGATGCAATGCTAAGTGTAAATCTATCATTTATCCCAGAAGTAAAATTACCAAATAATTGATTGTCCACGTTAGTATAAAATATGTCATTAGTTTTATCATCATCATAATTTAAATAAGGGTCGTCAACAAAATCTGCTGTACCACTATTTCCTTTGACGATATAATTATTATTAAAATCTTTTATAATATTATAATTAAATCCTAATGTAAATTTTTTCCAATCAGAACTACTGTGGTTTTTAAAAACAAGTACTCCTCCGATTTGAGTAAAATTAAAATAATCATCACTATTGTTTATAGTTGAACCATAAAAAGTAGAATTAATATCAGTATCTCTATATGTTAACGTTGTCGATATTTCAGCATTATTAAAAACTGCTAATCCGGCAGGATTTATGTCAACTGCTGTCATATCACCACCCAAAGCACCAAAGGCGCCACTCAAGCCCATATATCGTGCAGTACCGTAATTGTCATCAGTAGAAAAAAGTACAGCTTCATCTGTATAACTAAGAGATTGAGCATTTATAAAAAAAGAAGACATAATTATGCTGAGTAAAAGTATTTTTTTCATAGGTATTTTATTTTATCGTTGATTATTTGAGCTTCTAGAAGAACTTGATGATCTTGAATATCCAGAAGATCTTGAATTACTAGAAGATGGGCTGGAGGCTCGTGACGAACTTGATGATCTTGAGCTATTTGTTGAAGTAGATGATCGACTATTTCTAGTTGATTTGTTTGTAGATGAATAGTTAGCTCTACTATTAGAATTTGTTTTACTATAAGACTGTGATGGATTTTTAGTAGGGTAACGTTTGATGTAATTTTTTGAATTACTATAACTTACTCTATTTTTTGTTTGAGCATATTTTACCGGATTGTTTTGAGAAACATAAGTTCTATTTGAATAGTTATAGTTATTGTTTCTGTTATTAATTGATGCTTGATGTCTTCCCGTACTACGTCTTACGCTGCTTGATCCACTGCTTCTATAGCTTGGTGTTGAGCGTCTTACATTTGAATTACTTCTATTGTAACTCCTTGTGTTATTATTCTTATTTTGGTTGTAATTTGAACTGCGAGTATTTGTTGAATTTCTATTACTTGTTCGGTTACTATATCTTGTGTTACTGTTTTTTATATAAGTATTATTTTTATCTCTATACATACGAGTATTTGTAGATACTCTTCTACTTGTAGAATTAGCAGTTCGTCTATAATCACTGGACCTAGTATTATAAACACTTCTAGTATTTAATCTACTTGTATTGTATGCATATCTTTTTCCATAAGTAGAATTTCCATAGTAAGGAGGTCTGTATCCAGGGTAATAACCACCACCATACCAAGGATAGTAACCACCACCGTACCAAGGGTAATATCCACCCCAATAACCACCACCATACCAAGGGTAGTAACCACCACCGTACCAAGGGTAATATCCGCCATAATAGCCACCGTAATACCACGAGTTATAGTAACCATAATATCCACCATATCCTGCATAAAAGTTAATGCTTACATCAGTGGTATACTCCCAAGGAGGATTACCTTCGCTATATTGGTTATCTACATATAAAGTATCTGTATCGCTATATCCTTCATATTCATCAATGTCTGTAAAAATATCATCTTCATTTATATCGTATTGTTCACTCTCTGATGAAAAATAAGTTTGATAATAGTCAGATTTTGTATCTTTTACAATTACAACTTCTTTATTATAATTGTCATTTGACCCATAAATTCCATCTTCATTATTATATGCGTTTTGCGATGTGCTACAAGAAATTAAACCAAGAAAAGTGAAACCTATTAGAAATATAGAGGAGAGATTTGATTTTATTGAAGTAAAGTTTTTCATAGTGAACTATTTTTATTGTTGTAAGTTAAAAAAAAGTTAGATTTGCAACTTATTTTTAATTTCAATAAAGATAATACAATATTTATGCCAAACATTAATTTATATGAGTAAGAAATTAACGAAAAGAGGAGAAGACTATTCTAAATGGTATAATGAATTAGTTGTGAAAGCTGATCTTGCTGAGAATTCAGGAGTACGTGGAATGATGGTTATTAAGCCTTATGGATATGCAATTTGGGAAAAAATGCAAGCCGAGTTAGATAGAATGTTTAAAGAAACAGGTCATGAAAACGCATATTTTCCTTTATTGATACCAAAATCATATTTTAATAAAGAGGCGAGTCATGATGATGGTTTTGCCAAAGAGTGTGCTGTTGTTACACATTACCGTTTAAAAACTTCTGAAGATGGTAAAGAAATTATTGTTGATGAAAATGCAAAATTGGAAGAAGAATTGATTATTCGTCCAACTTCTGAAACAATAATTTGGGATTCTTTTAGAAAATGGATACAGTCATATAGAGATTTACCTTTATTGATTAACCAATGGTCAAATGTTGTACGTTGGGAAATGCGTACACGTTTATTTTTGCGTACAGCTGAGTTTTTATGGCAAGAAGGGCATACAGCACATGAAACTAAAAATGAAGCTTTAGAAGAGGCTTTAAAAATGCAAGGTGTTTATGCTGATTTTGCTGAAAACTTTATGGCAATGCCTGTAATCAAGGGGGAAAAGACTGAAAATGAACGATTTGCAGGAGCTTTAAGTACTTATACAATTGAAGCTTTAATGCAAGATGGAAAGGCTTTACAAGCTGGAACTTCACATTTCTTAGGTCAAAATTTTGCCAAAGCATTTGATGTGAAATATACAACTAATGAGGGCAAACAAGAATTTGTTTGGGCAACTTCTTGGGGTGTTTCAACTAGATTAATGGGGGCGTTAGTTATGACCCATAGTGATGATTTTGGTCTGGTATTGCCACCTAAGTTAGCTCCAATTCAATTGGTAATAGTTCCAATTTACAAATCAGATGAGCAGCTTGAAGCAATAAATGAAAAGGTTGAAAAAATGATGGTTGAACTTAAAGCTAAAGGTGTTTCTGTGAAATATGACAAAAGAACGACACATAAGCCAGGTTGGAAATTTGCTGAGTATGAATTAAAAGGTGTACCATTAAGAATAGCAATAGGTCCAAGAGATCTTGAAAATAATACTATTGAATTAGCAAGAAGAGACATTTTAAGCAAAGAAATTGTAAGTCAGGAAAATATTGCAGAAAAAGTTAAAACCCTTTTAGAAAAAATTCAAGATAATTTATTCAATAAAGCATTAGATTTTAGAAATAATTTAATTACCGAAGTTGATAATTTTGAAGAATTTAAAGAAGTGTTAAAAGATAAAGGAGGCTTTATTTCTGCACATTGGGATGGTACTTCTGAAACAGAAGATCAAATTAAAAATTTAACTAAAGCAACTATTAGATGCATACCTTTAGATACTAAAGATGAGGAAGGTATATGTGTCTTTACAGGTAATAAATCATCAAGAAGAGTGTTATTTGCAAAGGCCTATTAAAAAAATATAAAAAGAACTTGCAGAGTTGAGAAATTGTATTAATTTTGCACTCGCTTTAATAAGTAAAGCAATTACTTGGCCCGTTCGTCTATCGGCTAGGACGCCAGGTTTTCATCCTGGTAAGAGGGGTTCGACTCCCCTACGGGCTACAATTTTGTTTTAATACAAATAATTAAAAATCAGTAAAATGGCAAATCATAAGTCAGCTTTAAAGAGAATCAGAAGTAACGAAGCTAAACATTTAAGAAACAAACATCAACACAAAACTACTCGTAATGCTATAAGAGATTTACGTATTGTTGAAGATAAAAAGGAAGCAGAAGAACAATTAATAAAAGTTGTTTCAATGATTGATAAATTGGCAAAAAAGAACATTATTCATAATAATAAAGCTGCTAATTTAAAATCGAAATTAAAGAAACACGTTACAGCTTTATAATATTGATTTACAAATTTAAGTTTAAAGACAGCCTTTTAAAGGCTGTCTTTTTGTTTTTACCATTCATAGATCCTATCAGCATCTAATCTAATTAAAATAAATAATAAGATAGTAAAACCCCAAAGTGATGAGCCTCCGTAGCTAAAAAATGGTAAGGGTATTCCAATCGTAGGTAATATTCCAATAACCATTCCTATATTTATAGTAAAATGAAAAAAGAAAATGGCAACTGTGGCATAGGCAAAAACTTTGCTAAAAATAGATTTTTGTCTTTCCGCAATATGAAGTATTCGTAATAAAAAAGCTACAAATAATAGTATAACTAGGCTGCTACCTAAAAAGCCCCACTCTTCACCAACTACACTAAAAATATAATCGGTTTGCTGTTCTGGAACAAAATCACCTTGTGTTCTGTCACCTTGTAAAAACCCTTTACCCTGAAGCCCTCCTGAACTTATAGTAATTACTGATTGTGCGGTATTATAACCAATATCTTGAGTGTCTTCAGTTTTACCCAACAAAATATCAAACCTATCTCTGTGGCGTTGTTCAAATATATTATTAAAAACAAAGTCTACACTAAATATAAAAAGACCTGTGAAAAAGTAAATTACAAGAAATCTCATCCAATTTTGTCTGAAGAATTTTTTATTTTTATATTTTAAATAAATAAAGAACAAAGTAATTAAGATAAAAGCTATAACCAAGGTGTTAGCATAGCCAAAATATAAGGTTACAATAAAAAGTATTAAGGCTAAGAATCCAATTATTATATAATAAATTGGTAAGCCAAAACGGTATAAAACAAAAATTAATGAACCATAAACTAGTGCAGAACCTGGGTCAGGCTGTAAAGTAATAAGTATAGCAGGAAAGAAAATAATACCAAATGCTTTTAATTGGTTGGGTAGTTTTTTTAAATCTTGATTTCGTTCATTTAAAAAATTTGCTATGGCTAAAGCAGTTGCTGTTTTAGCGAATTCTGAGGGTTGAATACCAAATGAACCAAAACTATACCACGATGTTGCACCGTTTATATTATTACCAAAAATAAATAGACCTATTAGCGATAGCATTGATACCAGATAAAAAACACCCGAAAAATTTTCATAGAACTTTTTATCAATTGCTAAAATTATGATTATCAAAGCAAAACTTAATAAAATCCATATGAATTGTTTACCATATTTAGTTGAAAAATCAAGTAATTCATATTGGGTTTCAGAATAGGTAGCAGCATAAATACTTATCCAACCTAAAAAAATAAAAGTTAGATATAGGAGTATTAAAATCCAATCTACACCTCTAAATATGTTACTTTTCCTTTTGCGCACTGTAATTTTCTATTTCAAGTTGTTTTTTGTATTCCTCTTCTAATCCTTGTGTAAGCATTTTTTTCTCTGCATTTTGTCTATTTACAGATTTTTCAATAGCTCCATTTATATATTTTTCTATCATTAAACTGGCAATTGGAGCAGCCCATCTAGAACCCCAATATCCATTTTCAATAAAAACAGCTATGGCTATTTTAGGATTGTCTTTAGGAGCAAATGCAATAAAAATAGAATGGTCTGTGAATTGTATTCTTTCACCATTTATACGTTTAAAATTTTCAGCCGTACCAGTTTTTCCGCATATTTCAATATCATTAACTTGTGAGTACCTTGCTGTACCTATTTTAAATACATTGAACATCCCTTCAATTACAGGTTCAAAATGTTTAGTATCAATAGTTGTGTATTTTGGTTTGGTGTATTTTTCATTTGTGATAGTACTATCACCAATTTTTTTTAAAATATGAGGAGTGTAATAATGACCTCTATTAGCTATGGCAGCTGTCATATTGGCTAATTGAATTGGGGTTGTTAAAACTTCACCTTGACCTATAGCATTTGAAATGGTTGTAATAGCTCTCCACCCTCCATTTGGGTAATACTTTTTGTAGAGTTTAGAATTTGGTACTAATCCTGGTTGTCCTTGGGGTAAATCATAACCCAAATAATTTCCTAAACCAAAACTTTTAACATGATTGCTCCATGCATCCATTCCCTCAGAAGGAGTATCATATTTTTCAATAGTCTTTCGATAAACATTTGAAAAATAAGAATTGCAGGAACGGTATATACCCATGTTAAGTCTAATTGGAGAACCAACAATTCCACAATGGCATTTCATAAAACCACTTTTTCCATATCTATATCCATGATAACAATAGAAAGGAGTTTGTGTTGTAATAACATTTTCTTGCAAAGCAACTAATGCATTGATGAGTTTAAATGGTGACCCTGGTGGGTATTGAGCTTGTAAGCTTCTATCTAGCATTGGCTGTTTAATAGTATCATTAAATAATAATACAGAATTTTTTGATCGTTTTCTGCCAACCATCATATTTGGGTTGTAGCTTGGGGTAGTTACCAAAGTAAGAATTTCACCAGTAGATGGATCTATTGCCACAATACCGCCACGTTTGTTATACATCAATCTTTCAGTATACCGCTGTAAATCTATATCAAGTGTCAAAGTTATATCTTTTCCTGGGATAGGAAGTGTATCGTAAATGCCATTTTTAAATGTTCCGATTTCTTTATTAAATCTATTTTTTTGTATAAAAGTTACACCTTTTTTACCACGTAAAGCAGTCTCGTATTGTTTTTCAATACCTTGATATCCAATTAATTCTCCTAATTGGTAGGATTTGTCTTTTTTAAGTAATCTTTCATTTACTTCACTAATATAACCTAGTACATTAGCTGAAGTATTATGTGGATACTGTCGTATAAACCTTTTTTGTATATAAAATCCTTTAAACTTATACATTTTTTCTTGAAGATAAGCGTAGTCTACTTTGGATAATTGACCTACAAACGTTGATGGTAATCTAGGTGAGAAATTTTTAGCTTTTTTATATTTTTTTAGAAATTCTTTTTTTGTGATTTTTAATAAGTTACAGAATTCAATAGTATCTAATGGTTCTACATCTTTGGGGATAACCATTACATCATAAGAACTTTGATTTGCAACCAGAAGTTTTCCATTTCGGTCATAAATATACCCTCTGTCAGGGTAAATAAATTTCATAGTTACTGCCGAGTTATTCAAAGGGTTTTGTTTGTATTTATCTTCAACTATTTGTATTAAAAATAAACGAGCAATATAAATAACTCCAACTGTGATAATTAAAAAATACAATAATGATTTTCTGAGCATTATTAATTATTTTTTTGGAACAAAAGTAAAACTAATCATAATTAAAATGATAGTAAATATACTAGTTAAAAATGTTTTAGTAATAATAATTCCAAAATCATTCCACTTAAAATATTCTAAACCAAATACAATAAAATGATGTATAAAAGTTAATATGATTATATAAGTATAGGTTTTAATAAAAGGTATTCTTTTAAGTGTAATTGAACTGTAATCTATTTCACGTTTCCCAATTACACTTTTTAAAACAGGAATTCTAACAAATGCAATAAAAAGTGTTGCAGCAGCATTTATACCACCAGAATTTGAAAAAAAATCAATACTTAAACCTAAGAAAAAACTCAATAAAATTAAAATACTATCAATTTTTTTAATAGGATATATGAAAATAAATAGGATATATAAAAACGGATTGATATACCCCAAAAAATTTATATTGTTTAATACTATTATTTGTAATAATACTAAGCCAATAAATAATATTATTATATTTATATTTTCTCTATTCATTAGAGGTTTTTTCTTCTAGGGTTTTAATTTCTTGCTTATCAAAATTATTTATAATCTCAACATAACCTATGGAGCTCATATCATTAAATAAAGTGATATTAATATACTCATAATTATTATTTTTAGTTTTAAAATCTTTAATGGTTCCTACCAAAATCCCTTCTGGGAATATTGTAGATTTACCGCCAGTTATTATTGTATCTCCAATTTTAATAATGGCTTGAAAAGGTAAATCGAGCAATTGAACAGTATTATACTTTTTATTATTCCAACTCAAACTGCCAAAATAATTGCTATTAGTAAGCTTTACATTAATTTTGGAATTTACATTAAGTATAGATAAAACAGTAGTATAATGTTTTGTAACACTCTTTGTAATACCAATTATTCCTTTGCTGTTTATTACACCAAAATCAGTTTTAATTCCATCAATATTTCCTTTATTAATAGTTAAATAATTATTATTTTTTCTGAATTCATTATTGATAACTTTTGCTGCTATAAAATTAAATTTTTGATAAAAATTTATAGTATCAATAATTTCTGAATTAATTTGGTTTGTAGATTTATTTTGTAAGTACAATAAGTTCTTTAAATGTACATTCTCTTCTGCTAATCGTTTATTATCTTTTTTTAATAAGATAAGCTCCTTAAAGTTATTTATTCTATTATAAATTCCTCCAGTTACGAAATTTGCAGAATTTACGAATTTACTTTTGTGATAACTATGGCTTTGAATAGTAAAAAAAATAGCCATTAATTCAAGCAACAAAAACAATAATATATATTTATTCTTATATAGAAATGAAATAATTTGTTGCATGTTGTGTTTTCAATTTGACTATTTCATCAATATGCTTCTGTATTTTTCAATATCTTTTAAAGCAATTCCTGTTCCTCTAACTACTGCCCTTAACGGATCTTCAGCTACATAAACAGGTAAATCAGTTTTTCTTGATAACCGTTTATCTAAACCTCTCAACATTGATCCTCCTCCCGCAAGATATATACCTGTAGTATAAATATCTGCTGCTAATTCAGGTGGAGTATTAGATAAAGTTTCCATTACAGCATCTTCAATTCGGATGATAGATTTTTCGAGAGATTTCGCAATTTCGCGATAAGAAATTTCTATTTGTTTAGGTTTACCACTCAATAAATCCCTTCCTTGTATAAATATATCATCTGGTGGATTGTCGAGCTCTTCATTAGCCGATCCAATTTGGACTTTAATTTTTTCTGCAGTTGTTTCACCTACAAAAAGGTTGTGTTGTGTTCGCATATACATTGCAATGTCATTTGTAAATACATCGCCAGCAACTTTTATTGATTTATCGCAAACAATTCCGCTTAAAGCGATAACTGCAATTTCTGTTGTACCACCACCTATATCAATAATCATATTTCCTTTAGGTTGCATAATGTCAATACCAATACCAATTGCAGCAGCCATTGGTTCATAAATTAAATGTATTTCTTTGGCATTCATTTGCTCAGCTGAATCGCGAACAGCACGTTTTTCTACTTCAGTAATTCCAGATGGAATACAAATTACCATACGTAATGACGGACGAAAAAAACGCTTTTTTATGGTTGGAATTTCTTTTATAAATTCTCTTATCATAAATTCAGAAGCTTCAAAATCAGCAATAACGCCGTCTTTTAATGGTCTAATTGTTTTGATATTCTCATGCGTTTTACCTTGCATAAGACTTGCTTTTTTTCCAACAGCAATTATTTTTTTTGTAGTTCTGTCCATTGCAACAATAGAAGCACTATCAACTACAACTTTTCCTTTATGAATGATCAAGGTATTTGCAGTACCTAAATCGATAGCAATATCTTCAGTCATAAAATCAAAAAACCCCATAGAATAAACTTGTTAAGATGTTATTATTGTGAATCAAGCAAATGTAAGAAAATTACCTAAATTCATTACATAAATGACATAAAATAGTTTATTCAATTTTATGTTATTTACTTCTGGATTATAATTAATAATAAAAGAGGGGGTGAATTATAATACAAATATAAGATTAATGTTTGAAATGTCTGATACCGGTAAAAACCATTGACATATTATGTTCATTACAATAATCAATTGATAATTGATCCTTTATTGAGCCTCCAGGCTGAATAACAGCAGTTATCCCAACATTACCGGCTATTTCTACACTATCAGGAAAAGGAAAAAATGCATCGCTAGCCATTACGGCTCCTTTTAAATCAAAATTAAAATATTGTGCTTTTGTTATGGCTTGATTTAAAGCATCAACTCTTGAAGTTTGTCCGGTACCACTCGCACAAAGTTGTTTGTTCTTTACTAAAACGATAGTATTGGATTTGGTGTGTTTACATATTTTTGATGCAAATAATAAATCTTCTATTTCGTTTTTTGATGGATTTAATTCTGTTGCTTGTGATAATATTTCTTTTGTATCAGTTTTAAGATCTCTATCTTGAACTAAAACACCATTCAAACAAGATCTAACTGTAGTCTCAGGAAAAATAATATCTTTTTGTATTAATATAATTCTATTTTTTTTTCCTTTAAGAATACTTAAGGCTTCATTTTCATATGAAGGAGCAATTACTACTTCACAAAATAATTTATGAATTTCGGTGGCTGTTGCAACATCAATTTTGGTGTTAGCAATTAATACTCCTCCAAAGGCAGATTGCGGATCTCCAGCCAAGGCATCAATGTAAGCTTGTGAAATTGTATCTCTTTGCGCAATTCCACAGGCATTATTGTGTTTTAAAATTGCAAAAGTAGGTATATCACTTTTAAACTCATTAATTAAATTTACAGCTGCATCAACGTCTAATAAATTATTGTATGATAATTCTTTACCATGTAATTTGTCAAAAATAGCATCAAAATCACCAAAGAAAAATCCTTTTTGGTGAGGATTTTCACCATAACGCAATATTTTACCGTTTGTTTCACTTATTTTTAGAGATGCTATGTTATGATCAGCATTAAAATAATTAAAAATAGATGTATCGTAGTGTGAAGAAACATTAAATGCTTTTGCTGCGAAATTTTTACGTTGAATTAGATTTGTAGCGCCATTATTTTCATTTAATATTTTTAAAAACTCATCATATTGGTTCATAGATGAGACACAAATAACATCTTTAAAATTTTTGGCAGCAGCACGTATTAATGAAATCCCGCCAATATCAATTTTTTCAATAATTTCTTGTTCAGTTGCATCACTTGCTACTGTTTTTTCAAAAGGATACAAATCAACAATTACAATGTCCATTTCAGGAATTTCATATTGTTGTAATTGTTTAATATCCTCCTCATTTTCTCTTCTACTTAAAATACCACCAAAAACTTTTGGATGTAAAGTTTTTACTCTACCACCAAGTATTGAAGGATAAGAAGTTAAATCTTCAACAGGAATTACATTAATTTCTAAATCTTTGATAAATTTTTCAGTACCTCCAGTCGAATAAATCTTAATACCAAGCGCATTTAATTTTTTTACTATTGATTCTAGTCCGTCTTTATGAAATACTGAAATTAGTGCTGATTTTGCTTTTTTTGAAGAGCTCATAATATTGTTTTGAATTTTGTAAAATTACTAAAACACATTAGTTTGAACAACTTATAAATCAATAATTAATGTTATTTTTATCAAGAATTATTACAAATGGAAAATGTTAAATTAGGATTAAAGCAAAATTGGAAACAATTTGTTTTACTTATTATTGTTAATGCTTTTGTTGGTGGAATGGTTGGTTTAGAAAGAGCTATTTTACCACAGTTAGCAGAAGAAAAATTTGGTTTAATTGCTAAAACAGCAATTTTATCATTTATTATTGTTTTTGGCATTACTAAGGCAATTACAAATTATTTTACTGGAGCTTTTGCTGATAAAGTTGGAAGAAAAAATTTATTGACTATTGGATGGTTATTTGCTATTCCTATTCCTTTTATATTAATTTATGCTAACAGTTGGTCATGGATAGTTTTTGCAAATTTACTTTTAGGAATTAATCAGGGATTGACCTGGTCAAGTACAGTAGTTATGAAAATAGATTTGGTTGGTGAAAAAGACAGAGGTTTAGCGATGGGTTTAAATGAGTCGGCTGGTTATTTGGCTGTTGGAGGCGTTGCTTTTTTAACTGGTTGGATTGCGTCAAATTATGGATTATTACCTTATCCGTTTTATATTGGAATTGTACTTTCTTTATTGGGTTTGTTTTTTACTGTTTTTTTTATAAAAGACACAAAACATCATGTAGCAAAAGAGTCTAAAGGCAGTAAAATTATATTGTTG
This sequence comes from Flavobacteriaceae bacterium, assembly GCA_030613745.1. Taxonomy (GTDB): domain Bacteria; phylum Bacteroidota; class Bacteroidia; order Flavobacteriales; family Flavobacteriaceae; genus Lutimonas. The sequence goes on from JAUWLK010000003.1 coordinate 16,011, forward strand.
AAAAATATATTTTGGGAAACTACATGGAAAAATAAAAATTTAGGATCAATATCCCAAGCAGGGTTGGTAAATAATTTAAATGATGGAATGATCTGGGGTTTGTTTCCAATACTTTTAGCTAGTTTAAATTTTAATATAAAACAAATAGGTACAATTGTGGCAGTATATCCAATGGTTTGGGGCTTAGGGCAACTATTTACTGGGAAACTATCAGATACACTCTCCAAAAAAAATATGCTTTTTTGGGGAATGTTACTACAAGGGATTGCCTTATTTTTAATGACTTTTGCTCAAACATACTTGCACTTTATAGTTTTATCAATTGTATTAGGTATTGGAACGGCTACAGTTTATCCAACTTTTTTAGCAGGAATAGCTGATTATGCTAATCCGATACAACGTGCTAAAAGTATAGGAGTATTCAGATTATGGCGTGATTTAGGTTATGCTATTGGAGCAATAATTACAGGAATTGTTGCAGACTCTTTTGGTATAATTACCGCTGTAAATTTAATTGCCATTCTTACCGTTATTTCAGCATTTATTATTCTTTTTAGAATGACAAAAAAGTAATTTTATTATAGTAGGGTTATAATAATTATTTAAAGTTTGAAATATTTTTCAATACCGGATTTCCAGTCATTTATAAATTCTTCTATTTCTTCAATAAATGGAGGTTTTAATTCAAACCTGTTTACTGTTAAGTGTAAAACAATTTGATTTGGTTCTGGTAAATAACCAGTTGTAATAGTAAAAGTTAAGGCATTTGGGCATTCAAGTAGTGAAAATCGTAATCCTCCATTTATATTGTCTTTTTGAAGAGAAAATTCACCCCAAATTCCTCCTATATTAGCTGTATTGTTTTTGAAATTCATTACAAATATGCTTGCACATAAATCGTCTAAATTGTCAAAAGTTATATTTTTTTGAATTTGATCTTTAGTAGTCTGAATATTTATTATTTTGAAGAATTCCATTTATATAAATTTTGAAACTTGTTTGCAAACAAACTCTAACAACTTTTCATCATCTTTGGTAAAAGGATTTCTTTGATGTGAATCAATGTCAATTTGCCCAATATTTTTCCCATTTTTAAAAATAGGAATTACAATTTCCGATTTCACATCAATACCACAAGAAATGTAATTGTCTTGTACAGTTACGTCTTGTACCACAAAGTTACTATTACTCATAGCTACTTGTCCACAAATACCTTTTCCAAAAGGGATAGTAGTATGTTCGGTTGATTTTCCTGCAAATTGAGTAAGTTTTAACTCTTGCTTATTTCCATTTTTAAAATAAAAACCCACCCAATCGTAATAATCAATTTCTCTTTTTAAACAGTCACATATTTCTTGCAACTTATTAGATATAGTATTGCTATTATTTTTTATATAAATAATTTTATCTTTTAATATTTTAATTTTCATTTCTTTACTATATATTTGATTTTACAAAACTATCAATTACTTGAGTAAAAATAAAACCATAATTGTTTTCTTAGTAAAATTTTTTGCTACTTACTTTATACTTTCCGGTATTTATTCAATTTATTTAAAGCAAACCCAAGAAAAAGTAGATTTATTTTCTTGTTCACCCTTAACTAAAACTGTTGCAAATCATGTGCAGAAGTTATCAAATATATTAGGTTATAATGCATATGTTGAGCAAAGTACGGATGAATTATCAATGAAATTCATATTTAATGGTGAATATGTTTCAAGAATTATTGAAGGGTGTAATTCATTTAGTATTATAATTTTATTTTTGTCTTTTATAATTGCTTTCTCGGGAAGTTTAAAAGCCACTTTTTTGTTTGGACTATTTGGTAGTGTTTTGATATATATAGTTAATTTATTGAGAATTATTGCAATAAGTATTTTATATCATAGATTTCCAAAATATCAAAATATATTGCACGATTTGGTTTTCCCCTCAATAATTTATGGATTGACATTTGTTTTATGGGTTACATGGGTTAAATATTTTTCAAATATTAATAAAAATGCATCTACAAAGAAGTTATAGAATTTTTATCATAATACTTTTATTTTTTATGCTAATTTTGGTTAGAGCATTTGCCCAAAATTTGTTTTACGATCCGTTTATTGAATATTTTAAGAACGATTTTTTACATAAAACAGTACCTGTATTTAGCGGATACAAACTTTTATATAATATGTTTTATAGATATGCTCTCAATATGATTATTTCATTGGTGATTTTATATGTTGCATTTCAAAACAAAAGTTTTATTAAGTTTGCCATAAAGTTTTACATCTTAGCCTTTGTGATTTTGATCATAACATTTATGATTATATTAAAAGGTGAACTTGCAAATGGTTATTTATTTGCTTTTTATATTAGAAGATTTTTAATTCATCCTCTTTTTGTACTATTGTTATTACCTGCATTTTACTACAAACAATTGACCAGTAAAGAAATATTTTAACATTTAATTAAAATAAAACATCAATTTTATTGTTACTTTTGTTACCATGTTACAGTTTTTACATAAAATAATAGCATTAATTTTAGCTTTTATAGTATTGTTTTCGTCGTTTTCATTTACGGTTGAAAAGCATATTTGTATGGGAGAAATAACAGATGTTTCCTATTTTACAGCTGCTGATTCTTGTGGAATGACAGATGAATATTGTGATATTAATGATTCTTTGGAAACTAAAATACAAAAAGAAAAATGTTGTAATGATGTTCATGAATTGATTCCTGGAAATCAAAATGAACAACAAGCTTTACAAAGTTTTGAAATTGAACAAGTGCAATTTATTATTGCATATACCAATATTTATATCAATCTTTTTGAAGATAAAAAAGATATAATTCCTTACAAAGATTACAAACCACCTCTGGTAGATAAAGACATAAATGTACTTTATCAAACTTTCCTTATTTGATTTATAGATATTAATTAGTGATTTTCAGGTTAAGATTAAAACTCAATCTTTACTTGTAATTTTTATTGTTCTAATTCTAAGTATTTGAATAATACAAATTCTAATAAATATTTATAAGTTAAATTCTAATGTTAAATAAAACCATTCGTTATTTTCTTGAAAATAAGTTGATAACATTCATTTTGCTCTTTGCTTTTATTATTGGAGGAATTGTTACAGCTCCTTTTAATTGGGAATCCTCTTGGATAGAGCGAAATCCAGTACCTGTAGATGCTATTCCTGACATCGGTGAAAACCAACAAATTGTTTTTACGGAATGGATGGGACAATCTCCTCAAGATGTTGAAGACCAAATTTCTTACCCTTTAACTACTGCTTTACTTGGTATTTCAGGTGTAAAAACAATTAGAAGCAATTCTATATTTGGTCTTTCAAGTATCTATATTATTTTCGAAGATGATGTTGATTTTTATTGGAGTAGAACCAGAATTTTAGAAAAATTAAACTCTTTGCCACCAGGTACAGTTCCTAATGATGTTAAGCCGGCATTAGGTCCTGATGCAACTGCATTAGGTCAAGTATATTGGTACACTCTAGAAGGAAGAGATCCTAAAACAGGAAAGCCAACAGGAGGTTGGGATCCGCAAGAATTAAGAACAATTCAAGATTTTTATGTACGCTATTATTTAACTGCCACAAAAGGTGTGTCTGAAGTTGCTTCGATAGGAGGATTTATAAAAGAATATCAAATTGATATTGACCCTGATGCTATGAAAGCACATAATGTAGATATCAAAAAGATAATGAATGCTGTTAAAAATAGCAATTTAGATATTGGTGCACAAACCATTGAATTTAACAAAGTTGAATATTTGGTTAGAGGATTGGGATATATCAAAAGTTTAAGTGATTTAGAAGAGAGTGCCGTCTCTGTTATAGATCATGTACCTGTTAGATTAAAAGATGTAGCCAAAATACAATTTGGACCAGCAACTCGTAGAGGTGGATTAGATAAAAGTGGAGTTGAAGCAGTTGGGGGAGTTGTTGTTGCCAGAAATGGTGCAAATCCGTTAGAAACCATTAAAAATCTTAAAAATAAAATTGAAGAAATTGCTCCAGGTTTACCATCAAAAATTTTAGCAGATGGTACAGTTTCTAAAGTTACCATTATTCCTTTTTACGATCGTTCAGGTTTAATTCAAGAAACTTTAGGAACTTTAGAATCGGCACTTTCTCATGAAATATTGATAAGCATACTGGTAGTTCTTGTTTTGGTTTTAAACCTCAGAGCTTCGATATTGATTTCAAGTTTACTTCCAATAGGTGTTTTGATGACTTTTATATTGATGAAATTTTTTGATGTTGATGCTAATATTGTCGCCCTCTCGGGGATTGCAATTGCCATTGGAGTTATGGTTGATGTAGGTATTGTATTTACAGAAAATATTATCAGGCATTTAGATATGCCCAAAAATGATGGTGTAAAAGGAAAAAAATTAGTGCAAGTAATTTATGAGGCAACTACCGAAGTAGCTTCTGCAATAATAACGGCTTTAGCAACAACCGTTGTGAGTTTTTTACCTGTTTTTGCTATGCAAGCATCTGAAGGTAAAATGTTCAGGCCTTTGGCGTTCACCAAAACATTTGCATTGATATCAGCACTATTTATCGGAATAATGTTTATTCCGGCATTAGCACAGGTTCTATTTTCATTTAAGATTGATAAAAAAAGGTCAATTAGAGTATTTAATTCTATCTTAATAGGTTTTGGAATAGTATTTTTAATAACTTATGGAAGCTATATTGCCCTTGCACTAATTGCTTTTGGTGTAAATAATATTTTAACTCAAGTTCCGGAATGGATTGGTTTTAAAGGTCGAGTAAAATTACCTTATACCAAGAAGGTGGCAAATTATATAAATATAGCTATCACAATATTAATATTAGTATACTTTTTAACTGTACAGTGGATGCCTTTAGGCGCTTCCAATTCAACTTTTATCAATTTTATTTTTGTAATAATTGTAATTGGTTTTGTATTAGGGTTATTAATGACTATTGTTCATTTTTATGAAAAAATATTAGCTTGGTGTTTAGATAATAAGAAAAAGTTCTTAGTAATTCCTATTACTGTAATTTTCTTTGGTATCACTATTTGGTTAGGGTTTCATAAGGTTTTTGGTTTTATGCCAAATTTTATTAAGGATAATGTAGTTTGGAATAGTTTAGACAAAAGTTTCCCGGGATTAGGTAATGAGTTTATGCCAGCTCTTGATGAAGGTTCCTTTTTGTTAATGCCAACTACAATGCCACATTCCGGGATAACAGAGAATATGGAAGTTATAGCGAGTATTAATAAACAAATGAATTCCATTCCAGAAATTGAATCTTCAGTTGGAAAATGGGGTAGGGTAAATTCGGCTTTGGATCCAGCTCCAACTTCTATGTTTGAAAATACCATTAATTATCTTCCTGAATATATTTTAGATGAAGATGGTCGCAGAACAAGATTTAAAGTTAATAAAAATGGAGCTTTTATTTTGAAAGATGATTCTACTTATAAGTATGGAAAAGATAAGTTTAGAAAAATAAATACTGATGATCTTACTGAAGATGAGGACGGTGATTATTTTAGACAATGGCGTCAGGAAATTAAAAATTCAGACGATATTTGGAAAGAAATATTAAAACATTCAAAATTTCCGGGACTTACTTCTGCCCCTAAATTACAGCCAATTCAAACACGTTTAATTATGTTATCTACTGGGATGCGGGCTCCAATGGGAATAAAAGTTTTTGGACCAACACTAGAAATTATTGAAAAAGTAGGTTATCAATTAGAAAGTTTATTAAAAGAAGTGCCAAGTGTAGATCCTTCTACTGTTTTTGCCGATAGGGTAGTTGGAAAACCATATTTGGAGATCAAATTAAACCGACGGGCTATGTCTCGTTACGGATTGACGGTTAAGGATATGCAAGAGCAATTGTCGGTTGCTGTTGGAGGGAAACAATTAACTTCTACGGTTGAAGGAAGAGAACGTTACCCTGTAAGAGTTAGATATGCACGTGAATTTAGAGATAATCCCGATGATTTAAAAAGGATTTTGATTCCAACACCAACAGGAGAACAAGTTCCGCTTAGTGAATTGGCAAATATTGATTATGTAAAAGGACCACAAATGATAAAAAGTGAAGATACTTTTTTAACTTCTTATGTGATCTTTGATATGAAAGATGGCAATGCAGAAACAAATGTGGTGGAAGAAGCACAAGCGTTTATCAAGCAAAAATTAGATACAGGCGAATTTATATTACCTGATGGAGTAACATATAAATTTACAGGTAATTATGAAAATCAAATTAGAGCATCCAAACGATTATTGATTGTAGTACCAATTTCATTAATTCTAATTTTTTTGATTCTGTATTTTCAATTTAAAGATATAGCCCCATCACTTATGGTGTTCAGTGGAATTTTTGTTGCTTTTTCTGGCGGTTTTATTATGATGTGGTTGTATGGGCAAGATTGGTTTTTGAACTTTAGTATGGCAGATGTGCATATGCGAGATCTATTCCAATTACATACAATAAATTTAAGCGTTGCAGTTTGGGTAGGTTTTATTGCACTGTTTGGTATTGCAACAGATGATGGTGTAATTATGGGAACTTATTTAACTCAAGTTTTTGATAAAGAAAAACCTAAAACAGTTAAAGAAATTCGAACATCGGTTTTACATGCTGGGTCAAAACGTGTACGCCCGGCAATGATGACAGCAGCAACAGCAATTATTGCTTTAATCCCGGTACTCACTGCTACAGGTAAAGGTGCTGATATTTTGATTCCTATGGCAATTCCAACCTTTGGAGGAATGTTAATACAAGTAATGACCATGTTTGTTGTACCCGTTTTATACAGTACGTGGAAAGAAAGTAAATTAAAAAACAATAAAATATTTTAAGATGTTTATTTATAGATACATATTAATTTTTACTAGTTTCTTTTTATTGATTTCGTTTGACGGAATTGCTCAAAAGGGAAATGAATATTTAGAGGACTATTTGGTCATTGCAGCCGAAAACAATAACGGGTTAAAAGAGAAATTCAATGATTATATGGCAGCCGTGGAAAAAATTCATCAAGTTGGTGCTTTGCCTGATCCTCAATTTGCATTTGGATATTTTATTCAACCAGTTGAAACCAGAGTTGGTTCGCAAAAAGCAACCTTTGGTTTAAAACAGGCATTTCCTTGGTTTGGATCATTAAGTGCTAAAAAAGATATTGCTTCAGAGTTAGCAAAAGCTAAATATGAACTTTTTGAAAACAGTAAATCAAACTTATTTTTTGAAGTGAAAACGGCTTTTTATAATTATTATTTTATGGAAAAGGCAATACAAATCACCAAAGATAATATGGAGATTTTACGAATCTTTAAGAATTTATCTTTGGTTAAAATTGAATCCGGAAATGCTTCAATAGTTGATGAACTTAGAGTTGAACTGGAATTGAATGATCTAGAAAATCAATTGGCTCTTTTTATTGATACTAAAAATGTGTTTCGAGTGAGTTTTAATAATTTGTTAAATAGAGATGTTTTTGAAGTAATTAATGTTCCTGAAAAATTATCGCATAATGAATTGCCTTTTGATAAAGTTACAATGTTAGATTCTATTTATAATTTCAATCATGAAATAAAAAGTATGGATCATAAATTAAATGCTTTTTTAAATAGGGAAACTGCTGCTAAAAAAGAAGGTTTACCAAAATTCAATATAGGATTAAATTACATAGTTGTTGGTAAAAATCCTTCTTCTACAGCATCAGATAATGGTGATGATGCTTTTTTATTTCCATCAATAGGTGTATCAATTCCTATATATCGTAAAAAATACAAAGCAATGATTAAAGAAGCTCAATATATGCAAGAGTCTGAAACAGCAAAAAAAGAAAATAAAAAAAATACATTAAGTACTGTTTTTGAAAATACATATAAAGATTTTAATGATGGAGATAGACGTATAAAACTAAATAAAAAACAATCTGATATTGCAAAAAAAGTTTTAGATGTTTTGATTACGTCTTATTCAACTAATTCAAAAGATTTTGAAGAGGTTTTAAGAATTGAGAGACAATTATTAACTTATAAGTTGGCTTATCAAAAAGCCCTAACTGATAAAAATGCTGCCATAGCATTTATGAATTATTTACTTGGAAATTAAATTTAAAGAAATGAAAAAATATAAAAATTATATTATAGGAGTTAGCATACTACTTGTCGGAATTATTTTAGGAAATTTATTTTCCGGAGGAAATAGTAAAGCTACTCATAACGAAGATAAACATGATTATGTTCAAGATCCTGTTACAAAAATATGGACATGCTCAATGCATCCACAAATAAAAATGGAGAAACCAGGAAATTGTCCGATTTGTGGAATGGAATTAATTCCGCTTGACGGTATAAATGATTCTGGCGATAATGTTGCAAGTGATGAAATTGTAATGACACCAGAAGCAATTCAATTGGCAAATATTCAAACCACTGTTGTTACGGAATCAAATGCTTTAAAGGAGATACGTTTATTAGGTGCGGTAAAACCTGATGAAAGAAGGCAATATTCTCAAGTATCACATATTCCGGGTAGAATTGAAAGATTATATGTGAATTTTACTGGAGAAAAAATACGACGTGGACAAAAAATAGTTAGAATCTATTCACCTGAATTAATTTCTGCACAAAAAGAATTATTTGAATCTATTAAATCTAAAGATGTTTTTCCACAATTGTATAAAGCTTCACGAAATAAATTGAAATCATGGAAAATATCTGATAATCAAATTAATGCAATAATTAAATCTGGGAAAGTACAAGAACAAATAGATATCTTATCAGATTATTCAGGTTATGTTATGAAAAGAAATGTTGAATTGGGAGATCATGTAATGGAAGGAATGAAATTATTTGAAATAGCAAATATAGATGTGGTTTGGGTAATGTTTGAAGCTTATGAATCAGATATTCCTTGGATACATAATGGTGATATAATTGACTTTACTATCACTGCTACTCCCGGAAAGAAGTATCATGGTAAAATTACTTATATAGATCCCTTTGTGTCGGCCAGTACCAGAGTGGCAAAAGTTAGGGTTGAAATAAAAAACCCTTCTCATAAATTAATACCTGAAATGTATGCTAATGGTATCGTTAAAGCTAAAATAGTTAATAAAAATGATGCTTTGGTGATACCAAAATCAGCTGTGCTTTGGACAGGAAAAAGATCTGTTGTATATGTAAAAGTACCTCATGAAAAAATTATTTCATTTGTTTATAGAGAGATTATTTTAGGAGCAGATTTAGGTAATTTCTATATAGTGACTAAAGGATTGAAAGATGGTGAAGAAATAGCTACAAATGGTGTGTTTAGAATTGATGCATCTGCGCAGCTATTAGGTCAGAAAAGTATGATGAATCCTGAGGGTGGAAAAGTGAGTACAGGAGGCCATGCTGGAATGGATATGGGAGATGATGCAAAAAAAGAAGCTGTGAAAAAGGAGGATGGTAAAGAAGAGGACATGAGCGGAATGATTATGATTGATAAAACAAAAATTGATAAAAAATTTAAAAAGCAACTGGGACTTGTGGTGGATGAATATATTACACTAAAAGATGCATTGACAAAAGATGATGCTGTTGCAGCAAAGAGTCAGGTGAAAAATATAAAAGTTGCACTGAAAAATGTAGATATGGTTTTATTATTGGGTGATGCACATAATGTTTGGATGAAGGCTCTTAAAAACATCGATAAAAACTTAGAAAGCATTCAGAATAATACCAATATCGAAGCACAAAGAAAAGCATTTGGTTTTTTGGGTAAAGATCTTTCGGATGTGGTGGATATGTTAGGTCTGATAACACCAGATAAGAAAACGGTTTATCTGGAGTTTTGCCCAATGGCAGACGATAATAAAGGAGCATTCTGGCTGAGTTATGATAAAGATATAGCAAATCCATTTTTTGGACAAAGTATGCTTAAATGTGGTGAGGTTAAGAAAACGTATTAAAGTGAAAAAATAATAAAAAAACTCCTCATGAAACACACCTATAAAATAATCGGAATGACTTGTACTGGATGCAAAACTAGTGTTGAAAATTCGCTTTCAAGTATAAAAGAGATTAGCAAA
>JAUWLK010000290.1 GCA_030613745.1 Flavobacteriaceae bacterium
GTTTGATTAATTTTACGATACCTATAAATAATGAAGCCAAAAACCCAATGATAATCATAAAAGTTCCTAATAAACCAAAAAGATGCATTGGTCGTTTGCCGTATTTTGATAAAAAACTAATGGTGATTAAATCTAAAAAACCATTGATAAATCTATCCATACCGAATTTTGTTTTACCGTATTTACGAGCTTGATGTTGCACTACTTTTTCATCAATATTTGTGTAACCTGCATTTTTAGCAAGCACAGGTATATACCGATGCATTTCACCATAAACGTCAATATTTTTTACAACATCATTTCTGTAGGCTTTTAAACCGCAATTAAAATCGTGCAAATGTAAGCCCGAGGTTTTTCGAGCAACTGCATTAAAAAGTTTAGAAGGAATATTTTTACGAATTTTGGAATCGTAGCGTTTCTTTTTCCATCCCGAAATTAAATCATGATTCTCTTTAGTGATCAATTCAAAAAGTTCTGGAATTTCTTCCGGATTATCTTGCAAATCAGCATCCATGGTGATTACAACATTACCTTTTGCTTCTTTAAATGCTGCATTTAAAGCTTGTGACTTTCCATAATTAATATTGAATTTTAATCCTTTTACATGAGGGTTTTTTTGAGATAATTTTTCAATAATTCTCCAAGAATTATCTGTACTACCATCATCAATAAAAAGTATTTCATAAGAATAATGATTGGACTGCATTACTCGTACAATCCAATCGTGTAATTCGTTTAAAGATTCTTCTTCGTTAAGTAGTGGAATGACTACTGATATATCCATTAAAGCTATTAATTTTCAGGGTTTTTTTTCAAAATAAGACCAGTGATAAGAGAAACTATAAAACCAAAAAATAAGCTAGCAACTATGCTTATTGAAGCTAAAATTGCTGGAGAAGACATCTTATTTGATATTGCTAATGCCTGTTCAATTTGTTCATCAGTTAAATTTGGATTTTGTTCTAACATTTTTTCTTCAGCACCTGCCATAATATTTGCCATAAAATCAGGTTCAATAAAGTTCATGAAAATAAAAGAATATAAAAGAGAAATAATTCCACCGATAAGCGCAATACCTATACCTGTTTTTAAAGCTTGCCCTATAGTTAAGTAACCATTGTTGAGCTCTTTATATTTTTTAAGTCCTAAAAATATGACAGCTATCATTATAATAAACCCAAAAGTACCTTGTTTCCAATCTTGATCATAATGCATACCTAAAGCATAGAGTATTACACTAACTAAAATTGAAGCTATTCCAAGATATAATCCGTAGTTTAAAATGATATTTTTTGAAGTGACAGGTTGATTTTCCATAAAAAATAGTTTTAAGTTTAAACAAATATACTTCATTTCTGATTACATAAAAATCAAAGTATAAAAATACTTTTTAAAAAGTAAAATAAAACATTGTAAAATTGTAAAAGGGTTGTATTTTTGCGCCGGCAAGTCCTGCACAACCAGCTCCCTTTGAATCCTCCAGGGCGGGAACGCAGCAAAGGTATTAGGTCGTAGCGGTGTGATGCAGGTAGCTTGCCATTTTAATGATACTTTATTTTCAAGAGTCGAAGGCGAATTGAAAATAATTAGTAGAATTAATCTCGCAGAAGTGCGAGATCTCATTTTAGAATCATTCTTTCTTAATATCCATCCTAAATGAAGCACTTAAATCAAGAATTTTTTTCATCTTTGTAATTATGAATAAAGTAGTTTTAATTACTGGAGCTTCTTCGGGAATAGGTAAGGTAACATCCGAGTTTTTATCTCAAAAAGGATATAAAGTCTATGGTACATGCCGTAGCCCAAAACAAAAAGGACAATCTTTTACTTTATTACAATTGGATTTAAATAATTTGAAAACAATTGAAACAGCTGTAAAAACTATTATTGAAAAAGAAGGGCGAATTGATATTTTGGTAAATAATGCCGGTATAGGAATTACAGGTCCGATTGAAGAAACACCAACCAATGAAATGCGTAAAGCATTTGATACCAATTTTTTTGGTACAATAGACGTCATAAAATCTGTTTTACCACAAATGCGAAAACAAAATTCCGGTTTAATTATAAATGTAACCTCAATTGCTGGATATATGGGATTACCCTTTCGGGGAATTTACTCTGCTGCCAAAAGTGCTTTAGAAATTACTACAGAAGCATTAAGAATGGAAGTCAAGAATTTTGGAATTGAAATTACCAATGTTGCTCCAGGTGATTTTGCAACCAATATTGCTGCAGGTAGGTATCACACACCAATATATGAAAATTCTGTTTACAAAGAGAATTATAAAAAAAACCTTGAAGTAATGGATATTCATGTCGAAAAAGGGAGTGACCCTGTAGAAATGGCTAAAAAGGTGTATAAAATCATTCAAAATCCAAAACCAAAAATACATTATAAAGTTGGTGGATTTTTAGATACAGTTTCCATTATTTTAAAAAGAATCTTACCTGATAAGGTTTATGAAAAAATGATGATGAATTATTACAAGTTGTAAATTTCACCATTTTATATTAAACCTTCACAAATAAACGTTATCTAAGTAAAAAATAATGTTTTCAATAATTTTAAAACTCAAAACGCTGACTGTATAACATGTTAATAAATTCAGCGTTATCTATTCATAAACACTTTTAAGAAGCATTATATTTGCGAAAAACTTAAAAAAACCACAATGAAATTTTTTATAGATACAGCAAACTTAGATCAAATTAAAGAAGCGCAAGCGTTAGGAATACTTGATGGAGTTACAACTAATCCTTCCTTAATGGCAAAAGAAGGTATTACCGGTGAAGAAAATATTATTAACCATTATAAAACAATTTGTGATATTGTTGATGGTGATGTAAGTGCTGAAGTAATTGCAACTGATTTTGAAGGAATGGTAAGAGAAGGCGAAGTTTTAGCTGCTTTAAACCCTCAAATTATAATAAAATTACCTGTGATTGCCAATGGAATAAAAGCATGTAAATATTTTTCTGACAAAGGAATTAAAACTAATGTTACTTTAGTTTTTTCAGCTGGGCAGGCATTACTTGCAGCCAAGGCAGGTGCAACATATATG
>JAUWLK010000007.1 GCA_030613745.1 Flavobacteriaceae bacterium
TCTTTGGTATTAATTTCTTCTAATTTGGTGATAATTGAAATCAGAATTGGAATCATTAACATGGCTGTTGCAGTATTAGAGATCCACATTGATAAAAAAGCTGTTCCTAACATAAAACCCAGTAAAATTCTTCCTGGACTTACACCAACTACTAATAAAATTTTTAATGCCATACGTTTATGTAAATCCCATTTTTGAATAGCCAATGCAACTAAAAATCCGCCAAGGAATAAAAATATAACATGGTTAAAATATGTAGATGATACTTCTTTACCGTTCATAATTCCTAATAAAGGAAATAAAATTAAGGGTAATAATGAAGTAATTGCTAGAGGAACGATTTCGGTTGCCCACCATAATGCCATTAAAATTGCCACCGCAAGTGTGTATGAAATAAATGGATTTGTAGGGTCTAATTCTACAAAAAAGATGAAATAAAAAAATAAAATAGGAGCTAGTAAAAATACTCCATATTTAATTTGTTGACCTTTTGCGAATAGTTTTGTAGCCAAAATAATTATTTTAAAACTGAAAATTCAATAGTAGAGGATGTATATACTGTATGTGTTTGTGTTTTAAAATCACCTCTATTTGCTTTAAAAATATTAGGTACAAAAGTTTGTGGATTTAAGTCAATTAACGGAAACCAAGTGCTTTGTATCTGAACTTGTAATTTATGTCCTTTTTTAAAAGTATGAAACACATCTTGCAATTTGATGTTAACATTTGTTTTTTTATTAGGTATAAAGGGTTCAGGTTTTGAAAAACTATTTCTAAACTTACCACGCATAACTTCACTACGAACCATCAAATGGTAATTGCTCATTTTTAAATGATCTTGCATGCCATCTTTTTGTTCTTCAGCATTAGCAGGATGTACATCAATAATTTTTACAATCCAATCAGCATCAGTACCAGTTGTTGCGACTTTTAATTTTGCTAAAATATCTCCGGCCAAAGTATAATCTTCTTGTAAAATCTCTGTTTCAAAAACTAAAACATCCGGGCGCCTTGCTGCAAAGCGCTGGTCATCTGTCATATATTTTCTTGGAGTAAATACTGTTTTGATATCTTCAGAATAAGGTACAGGTCTTTTGATGTCACTAATAAATTTTATTGCTTTAGCTGAGACTTGCTTTGTAGTTAATCTTTGATTATTTGATAAGAAAGCAATTTCTTTTACAATATTTTTTGGAGGCCAGCTATCATATGTTTTCCATTCTTTTTTACCGCTATCAAATACATAAGCTTCTGGTAAACCAGAATTTTGATCTCCTTTACCTTTTAAGAAATGATTAAAGAATTTAGTCTCGATATTTTTTTGAAAAAATTCTGAAATAGAATCACCAAAATAATAATTTCCAACAATATTTTTTCCTTTACTTCTTGCCCAAGCACCATGATCCCATGGACCAAAAACCAATATATTGTAATTATCTTTATTGTATTTTTCGATGGTTTTGTAGGTTTCTAATGGTCCGTATAAATCTTCGGCATCAAACCATCCTCCAACTATCATTGTTGCAACTGATGGTTTTATATTTTTCAAATGTTGTATAAGTCCTTTTTTTTGCCAAATACTATCATAATTAGGATGTTCTTTTAACTCTTCCCAAAAGAAATCATCAACCTTATCATTATTTCTTAAACTAGGATTATCTACTGTATTATTTTGAAAATATTTATTTAAATTATGTAACGGTCCTGCATCTAAAAAGAATTGATATTGGTCTTTTGTATTTAATTTTGGTGCAGTATACCAAGCAGTATCAGATGGTTTATCTTTAGGTGTTCCAAATACTGGAGTTATTTTAAAGTAGCTTAATAAATACGCTCCGTTATGGTGAAAATCATCAAAAAAGAAATCGGCAATACACGCTTGAGGCGAAGCGGCTTTTAAAGCAGGATGGGCATCTATGGTAGAGTAAGTGGAATAAAATCCTGGATATGAAATCCCCCATGTACCCACATTTCCATTGTTATTTTCTACATTTTTTATGAGCCATTCTATGGTGTCATAGGTATCAGAACTTTCATCAATATCGTTATTTGATTTTTTATTGGGAATGTAAGCACGCATATTATCATAAGTTCCTTCACTCATCCATCTGCCTCTAACATCTTGATATACAATAATATTCTTTTCTTTCATTAGATGGATATTCGGACCAATATTATTGGGAAAAGAATCCCTTCCATAAGGTCTACAACTATAAGGTGTACGTTTTAATAAAATGGGGTATTTTTTGTTTTTATCTTTTGGAGAGTAAATGGTAGTGTGAAGCTTAATACCATCACGCATAGAGATAACTACTTCTTGCTTGTTGTAATTATCTTTAACGTAGGTATCTGGTTTTTCTTTATTTGATGGTGAATTTTTACATGAAATAAGTGTGAGGCTTAAAAAAAATAGTAAAAAAAATCTAAGAGTAATCTTTTTCATATGTAGAGTATTTACTGTAAATCTACAAAAGAAAAAAATAAGGTTAACATTTTTTTAAATGACTTGGAGTAAAAATGCTATATTTTATAACAGAAAATATTATTGGTTATTTTTAAAGAATTTATAGTCAATAGTTTGAAGCCCAAGTCAAGAAGGTGTATTTCTTCCAGCTTCGGGCTTCCAACTTCAAGCGTGGCTTAGTTTACCATGTGTAATTTTTTTGTTTTGCTTGTTTCTTTAAAGCATTAATCATGGCTTTATCAATGCTTTTTGTATTAGTATCTTTTCTTTGTTTTGCTACATAAGTATTTCTTTTTGTGTTTAAATCATTAATTTTTAGCTGTATTTCTTTACGATTTTTACGCTGTTTTTCTACATATTTTTTTAATTCTTCAGAGGTTTTACCTTGTAAGTGTTTTGGTAAATTTTTCTTTTCTAGTTTACCATAATTAAAGCCTGCTTCTTTTTCAGCATCAACTAAATCCCATGATGAATTTTGATAAATTCTAGAACTTTTACTTACCGCTCTTTTTACAATTACAACTTCGTCTAATTCAGCAGCATTTGAATCTTGAGTGGCTTGTAATCTCAATTTACTTTTTCCATTATTTCCGTAATAAATATAAGTATTGTTCAATTGATTGTTTAATTGTATAATTAAATTGTCATAAGGTGAAGTAATATGAACAATAGTTTTATTATGATCAATTACCATATAATCACCGCTTGTTGATGTGGCTCCATCTTGCCATTTACCAGATACTCCATTTTGATAGCTACCACAAAAAATAGTATTTACAGTTACGTTTTGTTCATTAGCTTGCATGGTAGCATCTTTATAATTTATTTTTCCTTGTGTAAATGGCTCATTTCCAGCTATAAAAATAAGTTTTAAATCGTTTTTATTGTTGCCCCAATTCAATTGTTTTAATGAAGTTTGAATAACTTCGCCACAAAACTCACTTCCTCCATTGGTGTTTAGTGAAAAGAGTTTTTCTGAAATTTCATCTAAATCAGAACTAAACCCTATTACCTGACGGATATAACCTTCATAAGAAGATAAGTTATCATTACCATATTCGTAAACTGCGATAAGTAAATCAGGATCTTGATTTTCACATTTAGCAAAGGAAAGTTCATTTACAATTTCCCAAAGTTGTGTTTTGGCTTGATTTATCAAACCATCCATAGAATTACTGGTATCTAATAATAATGCTACCTTAATTGTGTTTTTCTTTTTAGGATGTGTATCATTTGCTGATACAATAAAGGTATTTAAGATTAATGTTAGTACAATAAATTTAACTAGATTTTTCATAATGTTTATTTTAAAATGTTTATTTTAATTCAAATCGTGCTAAGATTGATGCTGTAATTTTTATTTTTCGGAAGGTTATATTATTCTGAATTTTGTCCTTTTTAAATGATCCATAACCTCTTATAACTACCTCATTTAAAGTATTTAAACCATAGTTTCTGTTATTATAATTAGGAACATTCTGTTCTTGAATAAATAGCGCTTTACCAATATTTTGTTCAATGGCTTCTGCATAATTTTTTGCTTTTTCTTTCGCAACTTTTAAAGCCTTAAGTTTCGCTTCTTTTCTAAATTTATCGATATCTGAGTGGTTGACTTTTGAAATGGAGACATTAGAAATATCTATTTCATCTAATGATTGAAATATTTCTCCTAAATTATTTGAATTGTAAATAATCAATTGATATTCTTTTCTTTTTATAACTCCATTTTTTTTGAAAAAATGTTTGGTGTAGTTTCCCATAAAATCTAATACAGATAATTGTTTTTCTAAGTTAACACCAGAGGCTTTTAATTTTTTTAACATAATTTTCTCTTGTTGTTCTACAGAAATATTTATGCGCTTATCTTTTTCGTTAATAATTATAGTTAGATATATTTCGTTAGGAATAATTTCAGTTTCAACTTTACCAATTACTTCTATATAATTTAGATCAATGAAGTTTTTTTGACCACTTTGTGCGGTCATTGATATTTGAATAATAAAGGTTATAATAAGTAGTTTTTTCATAATTTTTATTTTAATTTCAGGGTAAAAGTAATATGTAAAAAGTGCTCATAAAACTGTAAATGAGTGATTGACCTGTTTTAATGAGTGAACTGTATTTTTTAAATAGTTAAGTATGATATTTATCTTTTTTTAAAGGATAAAACCATGTTTTTGGTGATATACTATTTTATAAAACGGATTTAAGTATGTAGCTTTACCAAGTTAAAAAACACGAATGAAAAGAAAACTGAACATATTTATTTTCTTCTTTTTGATTTTTACTTTAGGAATTAATGCACAGATTTCAAATAAAGTAAATACTCCAAGTAAATTGTATTCTGACAGAATTACCAATCAAGATGGTAAACCTTTAAGTGGAATTAATATTAGAGTAAAAGGGACTAATTTTTCTACTATTACTAATATTAATGGTGAATTTACTATCAATGCAAAAAATGGAGATGTAATTGTATTGCGTAAAAATGGTAAAATTATTAATAGTTACAGATTAAATGGAAGCATTTATTATGAAGTTGAAGATCAATCCAGTCAAATACAAGAAAGTAAAAGTAAAAAAGTAGGCTCAATTTCTAAAAAAGTTAGAGTAAATAACGCTGTTCAGTTTCAAAAAGAATTAGACTCGGCTATTTTTAATATTAATAAAAATCCTACACAAAGTGTTGATTTTATTGGTAATGCCTTAAAATTCGCTAATAATAAGACTCAAATTTCACAATCTTATGCAGTTTTAGGGGATGTTTATATGAGCTTAAAACAATACGATTTAGCAGTAAGTAATTTTAAAGTCTCGGTAGATAATTCTAAAAATACTGCCAATCAATTAAAACTTGCCAAGGCGTATTTATTGAATAAAGACTACCAAAATAGTGAAAGTCAATATCATATTTTATTAAAAAAAGTAGGCATAACTACGATTCAAAAAGTTGAAATTCATGAAGGATTGGGTGATGTTTATTCAAAAATAAATCAACATAAAGATGCACTGAATCAATACCAAACAGGACTTACACTTGCCAAACGAATATCTAATAATTCTAAAATTATCAATTTAAATTCAAAAATTGCTAATGTGCTTGAGGTTCAGGGAGAAACTGATAAGGCTGAAGATTATTTGTTGAATTCTCAAATTTCGGTAGTAAATGAAAGTCCGCAAAAAGCAGTAATTGAAAGTAAGCGAGCCGCAGATTTTTATAGCAGGAATAAAATAGTTGACAAAGAAGTACAGCTTCGTAAAGAAACATTAAAAAATTTAGAAGATTCTGATTTGGAAGAGGTTGTAGTTGAAGATGTTACTTTAACTAAACCAAAAGCAAAATTAGACTTAGGCAATGCTTATTTAAAACAGCAAAATTTTGATGAAGCGATTCCCTTATTAGAAGAAAGTGCTGCTGAAGCAGAAATTACTTTTGATATTGAAACGCAAAAAGACGCTGTTCAAAAATTGTCAGAAGCCTATGTATTTTTAGGAAATGATGATAAGGCGTTAAGCAACTATAAAAAATATGTGTCTTTGGTAGACATGCTTTATAAGCAAAAAGAAAATGAAATTAGTGAGGCTGTAAATTTAAGTAAAGATTTATCAGTAAAACAAAATAGAATAACCAGTTTAGAAAAAGACAGAGAACTTTCTGAAAGTAAATTGCAATTGTATCAAACTGAAAAACAACTAACGGTTGAAAATTATAAAAGACAAAAAATCATTATTTATTTTTTGATTATTGGAGTATTGTTATTGTTGTTATCTCTTTTTTGGATGTTTAGAAGTAATAAACAAAGCAAGTTAGCTAATAATTTATTGTCACTAAAATCGTTGCGAACACAAATGAATCCTCATTTTATTTTTAATGCACTAAACTCGGTAAACAGTTTTATTGCTCAAAATGATGAACGTGCTGCCAATAGGTATTTAACAGATTTTTCTACATTAATGCGTAGTGTTTTAGAAAATTCTGAAGAAGACTTTATATCACTTGAAAAAGAAGTAGAATTATTAGAATTGTATTTAAAATTAGAGCATTCAAGATTTAAAGATAAATTTGATTATGAACTTAATGTGGATGATGCAATTGAATTGAATCAATTTCAAATTCCGCCAATGTTATTACAACCTTACGTTGAAAACGCAGTGTGGCATGGTTTGCGATACAAAAAAGAAAAAGGTTTTTTAAAAGTGCAGTTATTTAAAAAAGATACAGAAACTTTACAAATAGAAATTTCAGATAACGGAATTGGTAGAAAAAAATCTGCAGCATTAAAAACTGATTATCAAAAAAAGAAAAAGTCAAAAGGAATGCAAAATATCAAGCAACGCATTACTATTTTAAACGAAATGTATAAGGATAAAGTTGATGTTTTTATTGAAGATATGTATGATGATGAAACAGGAACAAAAGTAATATTAACTTTAAAAAAGGATTGATTTGAAGTGTAATCGTTTATTTGTTTAATTGTGTATTTAAACAGCAATTAAACAAATCAACAAATCAACAAAAAACATGTTTTTAAAAACCATCATAGTAGAAGACGAGCAAACCAGTAGAGAAATTTTAAAAAACTATCTCACTAAATATTGTCCAACAGTTGAAATCATTGGTGAAGCTCAGAATATTGATGAAGCTCTGGTACTCATTAGAAATAATGATTTGGATTTGGTATTTCTAGATGTAGAAATGCCTTATGGTAGTGGTTTTGATTTGCTTGAAAAATTAGGAAATACCAATTTTGAAGTAGTTTTTGTAACTGCATATGACCAATATGCCATAGATGCTTTAAACAAACATGCGTCTTATTATTTATTAAAGCCAATATCTATTGATGATTTGATCAAAGCAGTTGATTATGTTACTGAAATTAAAAACAGAGAAAATAAATTACAAAATTCAGTTTTAGTACCTAAAATAAATTTTAGCGATCATAAAATAACAATACCAACACAAAATGGATTTGAAGTTTTGCAAATGAAGAATATTATTTATTGTAAGGCAGATGATAATTATACAGAACTGTATTTAAATAATACCAAAATAAAATTAGTGAGTAAAACTCTTAAATATTTTGAAGATATACTAAAAGAAAATGGGTTTGCTAGAATTCACAAATCATTTTTGGTAAATGTGGCATATATCACATCATATAAAAAAGGTAAAGGTGGTACAGTACATTTATCTAATGGTAAAGAATTAAGTGTATCAGCCTCTAAAAAAGCTACATTGTTATCCTATTTTCAGTAAAAACTATTCTCCAATACTGCCAAATTCTACACCTTCAGAGTATGCTACTTTAATACCATTTTCACTAAATGCTTTTTTAATATTCTCATGAGCAGCAAATATCACTTCCCAATAATCATTTGGTTTAGCATAGGGTCTTACAGCTATTTGAACATTGTGGCTATCAAAATTTTCAATTCCAATTTCTGGTTGAGGTTCACTTAATATATGCGGAATTGTTGAGAGAGCTTCTAATATGATTTTTTTAACTTTAGGAAAACTTTCTTCATAAGGCATTGTAACATCTATCTCTAAACGTACCATACCTTTATTGGAATAATTTGTAACTACATTACTAGTGATTTTTGAATTAGGAATGATTAAGGTTTTGCGACCTGGAGTAACTACAACAGTATTAAAAACTCCAATTTCTTCAACTTTACCAAACTTATCGTCAATTTGAATCCAGTCATCAACATGATATGGTTTTAATGATAAAACTATAAGTCCTGAAGCAAAATTACCCAAACTACCTTGCAATGACATCCCAATTGCAAAAACTGAAGCTGCAATTATAGTAGCAAAAATAGTTAGTTCAATACCTACAATACCCGCGACAACAATTAACAATAATACTTTTAGTGTGACACTAACAATTGACATTAAAAACGGGCGAATATTTGCTGATATTCCGCCTTTTTCTAATGTTGATCCAAAGAGTTTTACCAATTTTTTTATAATCTTAAAACAAATCCAAAGTATGGCAATTGCCAATAAAATTTTTGGAGCAAAAAAGATTATTTTCTCTTGTGCTATTTCTAGATATTCAGTGATTTTATTCATTTGGTATATTAAGCTATAAATATATAAAAAAATGAGTGGTGTATAGCCCTTCCTGAGTTTAAAACTCAGGAAGGGCTATAAAAATTTTATTCAGGATAAGCAATTCGCCCAATTTTTGTTTAATGCAAAAAACGGTTTATTTTATGAGATCCCGATTCTTGTTTTTCTACCGTCAACAAGTTCGGGATAAGCGATAACTAAGCTTTGGCTTAATGCCAAAACGATTCTCTATTTCATGAGATCCCAATATAAAATTGGGATAAGCGATTCGCACCACGCCAAAGGCGTGGGCTCTCTGCTTACATATTCCTTCGATACTGGCCTCCAACTTGAAATAAGGCTGAAGATATCTGACCTAAAGAGCAAACTTTGGTAGCTTCCATTAGTTGTTCAAAAATATTTTTATTTTCAATTGCGATTTGTTTTAATTTTTGAATTTCGTTTTTAGCCTGTTTTTTATTTGCGTTATGCAGATTTTTAATTACTTCAATTTGATGTAATTTTTCTTCTTCGGTTGCTCTGATAACTTCTTGAGGTAAAATTGTTGGAGAACCTTTACTACTTAAAAATGTATTTACACCAATAATTGGAAATTCACCAGTATGTTTTAGCTCTTCATAATACAAACTTTCCTCTTGAATTTTTGAACGCTGGTACATTGTTTCCATAGCTCCTAATACTCCTCCTCGTTCTGTAATCCTATCAAATTCGGCATAAACAGCTTCTTCTACCAAATCGGTTAATTCTTCAATAATAAAAGATCCTTGTAAAGGATTTTCATTTTTAGCTAACCCTAATTCTTTATTGATAATTAACTGAATAGCCATTGCACGTCTTACCGATTCTTCAGTTGGAGTAGTTATCGCTTCATCATACGCATTTGTATGTAAAGAATTACAATTATCGTAAATGGCATAAAGAGCTTGCAAAGAGGTTCTTATGTCATTGAAGTCTATTTCTTGTGCATGTAATGAACGACCTGAAGTTTGTATGTGATATTTTAACATTTGGGCTCTTTCATTAGCGCCATATTTTAATTTCATGGCTTTTGCCCAAATTTTTCTTGCAACTCTTCCAATTACTGAATACTCAGGGTCAAGACCGTTTGAGAAAAAGAACGATAAATTAGGTCCGAATTTGTTGATATCCATTCCTCTGCTCAAATAGTATTCCACGTAAGTGAAACCATTAGATAAGGTAAATGCCAATTGAGAAATAGGATTGGCTCCAGCTTCCGCAATATGATAACCTGAAATTGAAACAGAATAAAAATTACGAATGTTATTTAAAGTAAAATATTCTTGTACATCTCCCATCATTTTCAAAGCAAATTCAGTAGAAAAAATACAAGTATTTTGAGCTTGATCTTCTTTTAAAATATCTGCTTGAACAGTACCTCTAACTCTAGAAATAGTTTTTTGTTTAATTTTTTGATAGACGGTTTTTGGTAAAACTTTATCACCTGTAATTCCTAAGAGCATTAAACCTAAACCATTATTTCCTTCTGGTAGATCACCTTGATAGGAAGGTCTATCAATACCTTTTTCTTTGTAAAAAGTATGTATTTTCTTTACAATCTCTTTTTCAAGTCCGTTTTCACGGATGTATTTTTCACATTCCTGATCGATGGCAGCATTCATGAAAAATCCCAGCATCATTGGTGCTGGCCCATTTATGGTCATTGATACTGAAGTTAATGAATTGGTTAATTCAAAACCAGAATATAGTTTTTTAGCATCATCAAGACAACAAATAGAAACCCCGGCATTTCCTATTTTTCCATAAATATCTGGACGTAAATCAGGGTCATTACCATACAATGTTACACTGTCAAAAGCAGTTGATAATCTTTTAGCTGGAGCATTAATACTAACATAATGAAATCTTTTATTGGTTCTTTCTGGACCACCTTCTCCTGCAAACATTCTTGTAGGATCTTCTCCTGTTCTTTTAAAGGGGTATATCCCTGCAGTAAAAGGAAATTCTCCTGGAACATTTTCTTGTAAAGTCCAGAACAATAAATCACCCCATGCTTGATATTTTGGTAAAACAATTTTAGGAATATCAATTTGTGATAATGATTTAGAATGTGTTTGAATGTTTATTTCTTTATCACGTACTTTAAAAGTAAAAATATCATTTTTATAGTGTTGTTTTTTATCGTCAAAATTTAAAATAATATCCCAGTTGTGTGAATTTAAATCCTTTTTTAATTTGTTAAATTCATTTAGTAATTGATGAATTAATTCGCTTTTTTCAGATGGAAAATTGATATTTTTAATTCCATTATCATGAATAATAATTTTATCTCCAACAAGTGTCTCAATGGTTTGATAAATTCCATATAATTTTTGGGCAATATTACTTTGCTCTTTACACCATTTATCGTAAGCATGGTTATTTTCAGTAATTTCTGATAAATAGCGAGTTCTGTTAGGAGGTATAATAAATTGTTTTTCGCTCATAGCATCACTAATTTCAAAAGAACTTTTGAGATTAGTATTAGTTTTTTTATCAATTTTTTTTATGATAACACGATACAGATTATTGGTTCCAGGATCATTAAATTGAGAAGCTATAGTTCCGTAAACTGGCATAGATTCAAAATTATCTTCCCATAAATTATGATTTCGTTGGTATTGTTTTTTAACATCGCGTAAAGCGTCTAACGATCCCTTTTTATCAAATTTATTTAAAGCAATTACATCTGCAAAATCAATCATATCAATTTTTTCTAATTGCGTTGCAGCACCGTATTCGGGAGTCATCACATAAAGAGAAACATCTGAATGATCTAAAATTTCAGTATCTGATTGTCCGATACCTGAAGTTTCTAAAATTATAATATCGTATTGAGCAGCTTTTAAAATATTTAAGGCATCACTAACATATTTTGACAATGCCAAATTTGACTGTCGTGTTGCTAAAGAGCGCATATATACTCGTTCATTATTGATTGAATTCATGCGAATTCTATCACCTAAAAGAGCACCACCTGTTTTTCGCTTAGAAGGGTCAACAGATACTATTGCAATATTTTTATCAGGAAAATCATATAAAAACCTAAGAACTAATTCATCAACTAATGAAGATTTTCCGGCACCACCTGTACCGGTAATACCAAGGACGGGACAAGCCCCTTTTCCCGTTTTCCCCGAAGGAGAAAAGCTCTCAGCAATGCGGCTGTATTCTTCAGGCCTGTTTTCGGCAATACTGATTAATCTTGCAATAGTATTTACATCATTTTTTTCAAGTAAATTTTTAAGAGAGCTAGTTCCCTTCCCTTCGGGAAGGGTTAGGGATGGGCAACTAATATCACACTTTTCAACCATTTCATTAATCATACCTTGTAATCCCATTTTTCGCCCATCGTCAGGTGAATAGATCTTTGTTATGCCATATTTCTGTAAATTTTTAATCTCTTCAGGCAGAATAACACCACCACCACCACCAAATATTTTAATTTGCGGGGCACCTTTCTCCTGTAATAAATCATACATGTATTTAAAATACTCGTTATGACCACCTTGGTATGAAGTTATTGCAATAGCATTTGCATCTTCATGTATTGCTGTATTAACAACTTCTTCAACACTTCTATCATGCCCTAAATGAATTACTTCCACTCCAGTAGATTGAATAATTCGACGCATAATATTAATAGCGGCATCGTGACCATCAAAAAGTGATGCTGCAGTAACTATTCGGATTTTATTTTTTGGAGTATAGGGTTTTATTCTATTCATGTAAGTGCTATTCAAAATCGGATTGCAAGTTAATGAATTTACAGGATTAAATCTTACACTAAAAAATCAAAATTTAAGAATCCATAATTAATTACTGAATAGATAAAAAATTAATTATTTCTCCAAAAATATGGAGTAAATATTATAAGAACTGTAAATAGTTCTAATCTACCTAATAACATTAAAAATGTCGACCACCACTTACCAATAGGAGGTAGGCTACTGTAGTTATTCAGGAGAAAAAGGACTTATAGAAAATATAGTTATTGTTAAATAACTATAATCACACGATGCAATCGTGTGGCAGCGGAGGAATTTTTAAAATTTCATCTAAATAACGGTATTTATTACCAAGCAAACGAAAAACCAAAATCAAATTGAGTTTTTTTGTCTAAGCTGGAATATTCGGGTATAAACCCTTTTTGTTTATAACTTAAACCTGCATTGAGATAAAACCCATAATTATTACTTATTGAATTATATATTTTATAGCCTAAGTTTAAACCACCTCCATAACCAAATTCACTATTTGAAGTTGTGAAAGACAGATTTTCTGGTTGTGACCAAAAATGCACCTCGGTATTTAAAAGCATTTTATTATTATACAAGTGATAATTAAAAAGTTTTATCCCAAAACCCATAAACCAATTTTCTTTGTTATGAAATTCTCTTAAGTAGGAGTGTATTTTTATTTTATCATTTATGATAAACCAAAAGTTTTCGTCAATAAAACCTCCAAAGGGAGCCAGAGTATATCCTAGCCCTGCATTGACTCTTAAATTATCATTTACTTTAAAATTATTTTTTCCTAGCATGATAGGGTTTACTAAGTTCAAAAATGACAAGTAAGAAACCTTTTTTACAAATTTTATTTCATCATTTGTTAAATCATCATAATTTGTGTACCTATAAAATTCAATATTAGGTCTATATAAATTTTTTACTGCTCCAAAAATATCATGTCCCACTATATCTCTTTCTAATTCATTTTGTTCTTCTTCTAATTCTGGAGATAATTTAGGTATAATTGCTGTGATATAATAACCAATTAATGAGAGCTTATGTATATAATAATCCATTTCAAGATTTTTAAAAGTATCTTCTTCTAAAGCAATTAGGCTTTCAGTTTTGGTAGTAATCATATAGTCGGCTTCTAATCCTGCTGTATGTAATCTAATATAGTTAGGTAAACTTGTGTTTCTTAAATTGATTAAGGTTTCATCTGTAACTCCTTTAACATAGGCGGCTCCTTTAAAAATTGAAAAAGGTTGGCTTATTGAACCAATTTCCAGTTCAGTTAATATAGATCTATGTCCTTCTTCATGAGTTACTAAAAGCCCTAAAAGAGATAAACTAGCTAAAATAATTGGGTCAAATTTTGAAGGGTTTTGGTCTAATAATCTCGCAGTTAGTCTATAAGTTGAAAGATAATTTTGATTGGTTTGTTTCATGGTAAACAAATCTTGACCGTCAACCAAGGAAAAAGGGTAAATATATTTTGAAGCAATAGTATCTTTTTCGATTTTTTGACTAAATACTGAATAAATACTTAAAAAGAAAAATGTAAAAAAAGAAAGTTTTGTTTTCATATAATATCTTATTTTCTGTTCAAAAAGAAAATTGTCTCAACAAGTATAATTTTTTAAGTTTAACTATGCAGAAAATCTATTTTTAATAATTTATAAAATTCCCTATGAGCTTGTACAAAATAATAAAACTTTAGAGACAATTTAATCTCAATTAATTATTTTTTAAAACTGTTTTAACAATAATGTATGAAACAAGAGCAGCAATTAAAAAACCCAATAGAGAACCTCCTTCGGTATTAATCAATTCTTTAGTATCCAACGCTTGAACCCCATAATTTTCTATATCTTTCATCTTTAATGATTTTATTGGTTATTTAAATATTTTTTTCTTTTCCAAATGCCAAAAGCTATTATACCTCCGATAATTACACCTATCAATATATCTAAAAAACCTCCATCTATTTCTTGCTGTTCTTTGATACTCATCTCTTGAACACCATAATTTTCTAAATTTTTCATAAAATTAAAATTTTTAATTAATAAATTGTTTTTTGTCTTGAAAAAAATTCCATTTTCAATTTAATGAGATTCCTGCCTGTGCAGGAATGATAGAATAAATTTACAATGACTGGTATCAAAACTATGTTGCGTCCAACTTTACCACGTCTAGTTTTGTTTTGATAGGGCTAATATAGATTCGTCCACTCTAATTGCATTGGAGTAAAGTAATTTTTTAATGTGCCTCCTGCAATTTTTATTTTTTCTTGTGATGTAAGCAATTGTACAGAATAGATAATTTCTAATTCACATGAATTTTTATATAAATAACTTTTTAAACTTCTTGAATATGCAATTGGAAATCCTTTTATTTTTAAATCTTCCAAAACATTGTATAATTGGCTTTCACTTATGCCCAATTTATAAGCAAACTCTTTCGGTGTACCTGTATTTGCAACTTTAATGTATTGATGTATTTTTCGTAAGCGTTCTAGTTGTTTTAGTGTTTTCATTTTTATAGCTGTTTATTTGTTTAACTGTTTAGTCGTGTATTTGTTTTTTGTATATTCTCAACTGCCTTATAGGCATCTTCCCAAAGGGAAGAGTTATTTTAAACTACAAGTCAGTTCCCTTCCCTTTGGGAAGGGTTAGGGATGGGTTCGGCATTTGTTGCTTCCATAAATTATAATAATGTCCTTTTTTAGCATAGAGTTCTTTATGTGAGCCTTGCTCTATTACTTCTCCTTTTTCTAATACCACAATCATATCTGCATGTACAACGGTACTTAATCTATGTGCAATAATGATAATTGTTTTGTGCTTTTCTCGTAAATTTTGTATGGTACGTTGTATATAATTTTCGGAAGTACTATCTAATGATGAGGTTGCTTCATCTAACACCAAAATTTCGGGTTGTTTGTATAAAGCTCTTGCAATAGCAATACGTTGTTTTTGCCCGCCCGAAAGTGTTGCTCCGTTTTCACCTAAATAAGTGTTGAAGCCGTTAGGTAAAGTTTCTATAAATTCTAAAATACCTATGTTTTTACAAATCTCTAAAATGAGTTCCATATTGGGTTGAAAATCTCCCACGGCAATATTATCTATCACATTACCTGCAAATAAGTCTATTTTTTGAGGTACAACACTTACCAATTCTCGTAAACTTTTGTTTTCAATATATTTTAAATCAATTGAACCAATACTAATACTTCCACTTTGTAGCGGGTACATATTTTGTAATAATGAAATCAAAGTAGATTTACCCGAGCCACTCTCACCTACTATTGCTGTTATTTTTCCTTTAGGTATGGTTAAATTAAAATTATCAAACACTTCAACTCTTGTTCCGTATCTAAATTTCACATTTTTAAAAGCTATATCTCCTATTTTATCAGCAGTTAATTTGAATTTATTTTCGGTTTCTTCTCTTTCTAAGTCCATTATTTCAAACAACCTATCGGCTGCAATCATAGCATTTTGTATGCTTTTGTTTGCACCAATTAAACTGGAAATAGGTCCGGTAAAATAACCAATGATTGCGTAAAATGACATTAGCTCACCAGGTGTAATTTCTTGGTCAATTACAAAATAAGTACCACTCCATAATAAAATAATGGTAAATAAACGTGAAACGGTTTGTGATGAAGTACCACTAAAAATACTATTTAAAGCAGAAGTATAACCTATATATAATAAATTGATAAATCGAGTTTCGGTTTTAATATTGGCAAAATCTTCTAAACCAAAACGTTTAATTGTACCTACAGCATTTAATGACTCAACCAATTGGCTTTCTAAATCGGCAGCGCGCTCCATTATTTTACGTTCGGTTTTTTTGTTTAAGCGGTTGGTTATCCAATAAATGATTAAATACACAGGAATTATAGCCAACATAATCATTGCCAGTTTCCAGTAATAACTAAACATCAAGGCAAATGAAAAAATAACGATAAAAAAGTTTACGGTTAAT
Source organism: Flavobacteriaceae bacterium (assembly GCA_030613745.1). Taxonomy (GTDB): domain Bacteria; phylum Bacteroidota; class Bacteroidia; order Flavobacteriales; family Flavobacteriaceae; genus Lutimonas. The sequence continues at coordinate 16,286 of JAUWLK010000007.1, forward strand.
GATAAAGAAGTGCTGTTAATAAACACTCGTATTTTGACAGCGTCATTGATACGTGATATGATTTCACCTACACGCATGGTATCAAAAAACTGCTGAGGTAACTTAAGTAAATGTTTATAATAGCCCAAAATAAGTCGAGCATCTATTTGTTGTCCAGTTTTTATGAGAAATATATCTTTAAAAACTCCTATAATTACTTGTATTAATAACAATACCAGCATAATAACACTCAATAGGTTTAGCAGTTTTGTATTACCACCAACTAAAACATGATCAGTTATTTTTTGAATATATATAGAAGTTGACAAACCCAATAAAGTATAAATAATAGCACCCACCAAAGCTTGAAACAATACAAACTTATGAGGTTTTAATAAAAACCAAAAACGTTTTAATATGGATACTTTTTCATTGCCAGTAGTAAAACTTTCATTTGGCATTAATAATACCAAAACACCTGTCCATTCTTTTTTAAACTCTTCATGTGTTTTTTTATGAATTTTTCCTGTTCCAGGATCCATTATTGTTATAAACTTCTTGTCAACCTTGTAAATAACTACATAATGTTGTAACCTTTCTTTTACAATTATATGTGCAATGGCAGGTTTTGGAATTTTGAATAAACTATCAAAATCTCCTCTAACACCTTTGGCCTCTAAACCTAATTTTTGAGCAGCTTCAATTAACCCCAATACGTTTGTTCCTTTTTTATCAGTACCTGCAAATTGTCTGATTCTAGCAATAGGAATTTCTAATTTGTAGTGAGAAGTAATAGAAGCCAAGCAAGCAGCTCCACAATCAGTAATATCATGTTGTTTTATTTTTATATTAGACATATTAATTATTGAGTTTACTCGGATTAAACCAGTCATCTACTTTATCATAAAGTAAATCAAAGACAGAACGGTTAATAATAAAAAAACGAGCATTTAAGGTCATTCCTTTTTTAAGTTTTCCCTCAAAACCATTTTTCAATTGTAATTGTTTTTGGTCAAGAGAGCATATTACCTTAAACATGGGTATGTTATTTATCATCACAATATCTTTACCTATGGTTTTAATTTCACCAGTAGCCATTCCCCATTGATTATAATTGAAAGCATTAATTTGATATTTAACTTTACTGTCTATTTTTAGTAAACCAATATCTGAAGGTGATATATAACACTCGGCTATTAATTCTGTATCTGGAGAAATCTCAGCAATTGAAGTACCTGAGGTAATAAAGTTACCAACTTCAAAACCTTTTATATTTTGAATTGTTCCGCTAATAGAAGCTGTAATTATGTGGTTTTCTTGTTCGTTTTTATATTGAGATAAAGCACTTTTTAATTCTTTTGATTTGTTGTCCTGTTGTGTTAATTCTGCTTGCCATTGGTTGCGTTGTTGTTCTTTAAAATGGTTTAAACTGTTTAATGTCAAATCTAAATTGTACCTGCTATTTTCATATTCTACTTTGGCTATCACTTCTTTTTTATATAATTTTTGCTGTCGGTTAAAATCTCTTTTTGATTTTTTATATCGAGTTTGTAGTTCTAGTAATTTTTGAGCATACTGTAAATATTGTTTTTGATATAAAAATGAGTGTAAAGAATCTTGTGAAAGTTTTTTTGTGTTAGAAAGATATGCTAAATCACTTATAAAAAGATTGGTTTCTTCTAATTGAGAAGATATTAAGTTCAATTTTTCTTTTCCAATAGTATTGTCAATGATTAATAGAGTGTCTCCTTGATGTACATATTTGTTTTCTTTGATAAAAATACATGTGATTTTACCTGAATACAATGAAGATATTAGATTTCTTTCTTTTTCTGATTTTAGAATACCTTGTGCTGAAGAGTAAATATCTAAAAATATGAAAGGTAAACTTGCTCCAATACCAATTACACTTAGTAATACAATACCGTAAATTATTTTACTTTTTACGCTATGTTTAAAACGATGAACTTCTACAGTATTTTCAATAATTTCTTTGGGGAATATTTGTTTCATTGCAATTTTTTGTAAATAAAAAGTCTCTTTACAAATTTTAGAATAAAATCATAACAAGTCAATCCCCTAAAAGTTCTAAATTATTCCTTTTAAGACCTAGTGAAAATAGGTGTTTATAAAAATCATGGTATTTGGGTAGTTTTCATATCGAATATCTCATAATATACTAATAATAAATATGTTACAAAATTATTTTAGTAGTTGTATTTTTACTTCAGAAGCATACTGTTTTTTTTAATGCTTACCTTTTATGTATTAATACACCAATAATTATGAGATTCCATTGTAAAAATTCACAATGATGCTTAGGTAAAAAGTATTTAGAATTAAACTACCCAAAACACTATGAAAACTATTTTAATGAATATTGTTTTAGCACGAACAAAAAGGGGATATTCACAAGAATATATGGCTGAAAAACTGAGTATTGGACAAAAAGCTTATTGGAAATTGGAAAAAGGTCATACAAAACTATCAGTTGAAAGATTAAAAAAAATAACTTTGATATTAGATTTAAACATCTCTACTCTATTAGAATAAAAACCAATGGCGAACCTGTTTTTTCTTGTTGAATTAATTTGTGTGCTTTTCGTAAGCGTTCTAGTTGTTTTAGTGTTTTCATTCCCATCCTAAATCCTTCCCAAAATGGAAGACTTCCTTTTTTAAATTAATAATTTGTTTTTTTAACTGTTTATGCGTGTAATTATTTATTCTCATCTGCCTTATAGTCATCTTCCCAAAGGGAAGAAAAAAGCTTTTATCATTTATACTAATCATAATAAATAATCATCTTTGCGAATCATCCTACTTCAAACGGATGATGTGATAGAAGAAGGTTTGGTTTAAAGCAGAAAATTATAGGTATAGCTCTGCTGTAGATTATTCAGGAGAAAAAGGACTTATAGAAAATATAGTTATTGTTAAAGAATTATAAATAACTATAACCACACGATGCAATCGTGCGGCAGCAGAGGGGATACGTAAAATCCCTAAATCGATTCTCAATCTATAAAAATAAAAAAATCCAGACGGTTTTATGAAAATCATCTGGATTTATTTTAATACCTTTTTATAAATTAGTTTACTTCTGAAAGTGCCTAAATAACTTAATTAAAAAAAAATTAATTATTTCTCCAAAAATATGGAGTAAATATTATAAGAACTGTAAATAGTTCTAATCTACCTAATAACATCAAAAATGCCGACCACCACTTACCAATAGGAGGTAGGCTACTGTAGTTATTAACGGGGCTTAAATCACCAAAAGCTGGTCCTACATTACCTACTGATGATGCTGAAGTACCCATTGCAGTTATAAAATCAATACCCATAAGTCCAAATACCAAAGCACCAAATGCAAAAACAATAAGATATAAAATAAAAAATGCCATGATGTTAAATACAATTCCACGTGTAACCGATTTATTATTATAACGCACAGGTATTATTGCATTAGGATGGATAGTTCTTTTAAATTCTAGAAATCCATTTTTTATCATAATGATATGGCGAACAATTTTTACTCCACCAGCTGTTGAACCGGCAGAGGCTCCCAAAAACATAATAATAAAAAATAATACAGTCAAAAATGGAGTCCAAATAGTAAAGTCGGCTGAAACAAAACCCGTAGTGGTAATTACTGCCAATACTTGAAATAAAGAATGCCTAAATGAACTTTCTAATTCACCCAAAACCATAGGATGAGCAATAGCCTGAATATCAGTTGGTTCTTTTGATACATCAGCATAGTAAAATATTATAAATGCTGCAAAAAGAGTAAATCCAATAATTGCATAAAAATAGTATCTAAACTCTTCATCCTGAAAATATTTTTTAAATTTTCCTTTAGCAGCATAGTAACTCAGTACAAAATTTGTACCTGCGATAAACATAAATAAAATGATGATATATTGTATTAATGGCTGATTATTCCAATAAGCAATACTTGCATTTTTAGTTGAAAATCCTCCAGTAGATAAAGTACTCATGGCATGGTTAATAGCATCAAAATAACCCATACCTGCAATTTTTAATAAAATTGCTTCGGCAAAAGTTAAACCCATGTATAAAAGCCATAATCTTTTTGCAGTATCTGTAATTCTTGGGTGTAACTTATCAGAAGATGGACCAGGGGCTTCTGCAGCAAATAATTGCATACCTCCAATTCCCAGTAATGGTAAAATAGCAATAGCTAAAACTATAATTCCCATACCACCTATCCAATGTGTTGTACTACGCCAAAATAATATGCTTTTTGGCATAGCTTCAATATCATTTATTATAGAGGCACCAGTTGTTGTGTAACCAGACATGGTTTCAAAAAAAGCATTAGTAAAAGATGGAATTGACTCAGTAAAAATATAAGGTAAAGCACCAGATAAAGACATAACTACCCAACCTAGAGTTACTACCAAATAACCTTCTCGTTTTTTAATGACCTTTTCAAAACCTTTTGTGGCAAGTTGAAGTAAACCACCAATTGATATTGCTATAATACCTGCAATTAAAATTCCTTTTAAAGCTCCATCATCATAATACCAACTTATTATGGCTGAAAAAAGCATAAATGCTCCGTTAAACAGGAGTAATATACCCATTAATTGTAAGATGATTTTTATATTGAGCTTTTTCATTTGCAGTTTTTAAAAAAAGAAGTTTTCAACTTTTGATATGGTTTTAGGGAAACAGCAAACAACAACTTTATCATCTTTTTGTATTTGAAAGTCTCCTAAAACAATTAATCCTACATCATCTCTTATAACTCCACCAATTATTGCATTTCGAGGAAATTTCAAATCTTTTATTTTCTTTTTTATTATTTTGGAAGTATCATGAGCTTTAAACTCTAAAATTTCAGCATTGATATTGTTTAAGATAGTCATTTCAAGTACTTCACCTTTTCTTATATATCTAAAAATACTATTTGCAGCTAGTAGTTTTTTATTGATTAAAGTATCAATACCTATATTTTTACTTAAATTAAAATAATCAACGTTTTGAACCAATGCAATGGTGCGTTTAACACCTTTAGATTTTGCTACTAAACATGACATTATATTTGTTTCAGATCTACCGGTAACAGCAATAACAGCATCCATTTCATCAACATTTTCTTCTTCCAATAACTCTACATCTCTGCTATCACCATAAATAACTAAAGTATCAGGTAATTCTTCTGCTAGCTCAATTGCTCTTGCCTTTTTATATTCAAATAATTTAACATTTAAATTAGCTTTACATAATTCTCTAGCTGTTCTTTCACCAATTTTACTACCTCCTAAAATCAATACGTTTTTTATTGGTTCATTTTTTGTTCCGGTTAATTTATTTAGTTCTTCAACTCCTTCTTCTAGTGTTATAAAATAAGCCTGATCACCAGCTTTAAAAACGGTATCTCCACGTGGAATTATTGTTTCACTAAATTCATTTCTTTTAATAGCAATTGGCATAAAATGAATTTCTGAAAAAGCAGCAGCTGCATCTTTAACAGAAGTACCTACAAATGGAGCAGTTTCTGATAAGGTAAGTCCAACCATTGTAAGTTTACCTCCTTCAAACTCATGTGTATCATTAAAAGCAGCTTTTTTTAAAAGGGATTTAATTTCCTTTGTTGCTAATTCATCGGTAGAGATTAATTCATCAATACCTAAGTCGGCAAAATCTATATCACTTTTGTTGTCTGTAAATTCAGAGTTACTAATACGAGCTATCGTTTTTTTAGCTCCTAATTTTTTTGAAATAACACAAGCTGTGATATTTGTAGTTTCAGATGAAGTAACTGCAATAAATAAATCAGTAATTTCAATATTGGCATTTTTTAAAGCGGAAATTGAAGTGGCATCTTCTAGTAAGGTTTTGATATCTAAGCGGGTATCTGCATATACTAATCTATCTTTATCTTTATCAATTAAAATAATTTCATGTGATTCATAGGAAAGTAATTTGGAAAGATGAAACCCTACTTCTCCTGCACCAGCAATTATAATTTTCATTGGTTTAGTTTTTTACATCAAAAAAATAAATTTTGATAAATATCTATTTGACTTTTTAAAATGAGATTATGATATACAAATGTATTATTTTCTTTTATCTTTAAAGAAAAATTTTATGAGCAATTATAAGAACTCATTAACAATAAAACATTGGAATGAAGATGATCGACCTAGAGAAAAATTAATGATAAAGGGTAAAAATGTTTTATCTGATGCTGAATTAATTGCCGTTTTGATTGGATCAGGAAACAGGGAAGAAAGTGCAGTTGAATTGTCAAAACGTATATTAGTATCAATCAATAATAGTTTAAATGAGTTAGGTAAATTATCGGTAGATGATTTAATTAAATTTAAAGGTATTGGTGAAGCAAAAGCTATATCAATAATTACTGCTTTAGAATTAGGACGAAGAAGAAGATTGGAAGATGCACTTGAAAAACCCAAAATAACAAGTAGTAAATCGGTTTTTGATGTGATGCAGCCAATTTTAGGGGAATTACAACATGAAGAATTTTGGATTATCTATCTTAATAATGCGAATAAAATACAATTAAAAACTCAAATGAGTAAGGGCGGTATTACTGGTACTTTGGTTGATACAAGATTGGTATATAAAAGAGCAATTGAATTATCTGCTACAGGGATTATTTTATGCCACAATCACCCTTCAGGGATATTGAAACCAAGTACCTCGGATATTAGTTTAACTAAAAAAATTAAAAAAGGAGGAGAGGTATTAGATATAAAAGTTCTTGATCACATAATTATAACCGAAAAAGATTACTTTAGCTTTGCAGATGAAGGAATTTTGTAGAATTTTGGTAGCTGGTATCAGGTAGATGGTATCAAGTACTTAGTAACTGGTAACTAGTATCAAATGTTTAATAGTGTCAAGTATTTACATACTAATTACTAAATACCAGATAATATTTTTAAATAAAAGTTTACATTTGATGTTAACAATATAATTGCTCATGTTATTAGTTTATACCCATAAAATTACTCCCAGATTAACATATACTTTTAAGCATATTTTTACTCGAATTTTAAATATTCAAATTAATTTTACTACTAAAATAGAAGAATTTATTGCTCATGAAGGATTAAAATTTTCTTACACCAAACAGGCATTAGGTGCTGAATTGTTTGTAAAAAGCAATGAATTGCTTTTTAATCAAGGAATTGATTATTTAGATATTACAGTTTCAAATTGGAATGAATTACCTTGTTTTTTTCAAACCAGCACATCTTCAGTAGTACCGTATGATATTTTTGCTGCAAGCTTTTATTTAA
>JAUWLK010000149.1 GCA_030613745.1 Flavobacteriaceae bacterium
CGAAAAAATACAACGCAGAATTTTACAAGCAGAAAAAGAACGTAAAGATTTATCTGGTATAAGAAAATTAGCTCGAGAAAGAGCTAAAAAGGCTAGTTTACACAACAAAAAATTACGTGATTGTCGTACCCATTTAAACGAAATGAAAAAAGACAATCGTTTAGATAGTACTTTATTTATAACTGAGGGTGATTCGGCTAGTGGTTCAATTACCAAATCAAGAAATGTAAATACACAAGCTGTTTTTAGCTTAAAAGGTAAACCATTGAATTCGTACGGATTAAGTAAAAAAATAGTATATGAAAATGAAGAATTTAACCTACTTCAAGCAGCCTTAAATATTGAAGATGGTATAGAAAATTTACGTTATAATAATATAGTTATTGCAACTGATGCTGATGTTGACGGTATGCATATAAGATTGTTATTAATTACATTTTTCTTACAATTTTTTCCAGAAGTAATAAAAGAAGGTCATTTATATATTTTAGAAACTCCCCTATTTAGAGTTAGAGATAAAAAAGAGACTTTTTATAGTTATTCAGAAAATGAAAAAAAAGAAGCAATAAAAAAATTAAAAGGTAAACCGGAAATTACCCGTTTTAAAGGTTTAGGAGAAATTTCACCAGATGAATTTGTACATTTTATTGGCAAAGACATTAGATTAGATCCTGTAATGATGGATAAAGAAACATCTATTGATAAATTACTAGAATTCTATATGGGTAAAAACACACCAGACAGACAAAAATTTATTATCAATAACTTAAAAGTTGAATTAGACTTGATTGAGAGTTAATAATGCAAGAAGAAAACGAAAACATAAACGAAGAAATAAACAATCAGCCTGATTCAGCCCAAGATACCATTACTAAAGTTGATGGTATGTTTAAGGATTGGTTTCTTGATTATGCATCATATGTAATACTTGAACGTGCTGTTCCGGGAATTAACGATGGTTTTAAACCGGTTCAACGACGTATCATGCAATCTATGAAAGATTTGGATGATGGTCGGTATAACAAAGTTGCTAATTTGGTTGGTCATACTATGCAATATCACCCACATGGTGACGCAAGTATAGCAGATGCCTTGGTTCAATTAGGACAAAAAGAGTTGCTTATTGACATGCAGGGTAACTGGGGAAATATCCTTACAGGAGATAGAGCTGCAGCTTCACGTTATATTGAAGCAAGATTGTCAAAATTTGCACATGCTGTGGTTTTCAATCCAAAAACTACCGAATGGCAATCATCTTATGATGGAAGAAGAAAAGAACCTATTGATTTACCTGTAAAATTTCCTTTATTATTAGCTCAAGGTGCTGAAGGTATTGCAGTTGGTTTATCTACAAAAATATTACCGCATAATTTTAATGAATTGATCGATGCATCAATAAAAGTATTAAAAGGCAGAAGTTTTACAATATTTCCAGATTTTTTAACTGGTGGTATTGCTGATGTTTCTAATTATAATAATGGACTTAGAGGTGGAAAAGTTAGGGTTAGAGCTAAAATTTCACAACAAGATAAAACTACTTTAGTTATTACTGAAATACCCTACGGTACAACAACTACAACTCTTATAGATTCTATTTTAAAAGCAAATGAAAAAGGAAAGATAAAAATTAAGAAAATTGAAGATAATACTGCTAAAAATGTTGAAATTTTAGTTTACTTACACAGTGGTATTTCACCAGACAAAACTATTGATGCTTTATATGCTTTTACCAATTGTGAAGTTTCAATTTCTCCATTATGCTGTATTATTCAAGATAACAAACCAATATTTATTGGTGTATCAGAAGCTTTAAGATATTCAACAAATCATACTGTTGATTTATTAAAAAAAGAACTTGAAATACAGCTTAACGAATTAGAAGAGCAATGGCACTTTGCTTCTTTAGAGAGAATTTTTATTGAAAACAGAATTTATCGTGATATTGAAGAAGTTGAAACATGGAAAGGCGTAATTAAGGCTATAGATAAAGGCTTAAAACCATTCACTAAAAATTTAAAAAGAATTGTAACAGAAGATGATATCATCCGCTTGACGGAAATTAAAATTAAAAAAATATCAAAATTTGATATTGATAAAGCCAAACTATTTATAGAAAATTTAGAAGATAAAATTGCAGGAGTTAAATATAATCTGGAAAATTTAATTGATTATACTATCAATTATTTTAAAGCTCTTAAAGTAAAATACGGAAAAGATCGAAAAAGAAAAACAGAAATTAGAGCTTTTGAAGATATTGTTGCTACTAAAGTTGTAATGCGCAACGCTAAATTGTATGTTAATCGTGAAGAAGGATTTGTTGGAACAACACTAAAAAAAGATGAATATGTAGCCGATTGTGCTGATATTGATGATGTTATTGTTTTTAGAGCAGATGGTATGATGATGATTACTAAAGTGGATAGTAAAACTTTTGTAGGTAAAAATATAATTCATGTAGCCGTGTTTAAAAAGAAAGACAAACGCACGATTTATAACATGATTTATAAAGATGGTAAAAGCGGTACAACTTTTATGAAGCGTTTTTCAGTTACCGGAGTTACTCGTGATAAAGAATATGATTTAACTGCAGGAAATAAAAATTCAAAAGTACTTTATTTTTCTGCAAACCCTAATGGTGAAGCCGAAATTGTGACGGTTAACCTACGTGCATCTAGCAGAATTAAAAAATTAAAATGGGATATTGATTTTGCTGATTTAGCAATAAAGGGAAGATCTAGCAGAGGTAATACTGTTACCAAAAATACAGTTAAAAGAATTGAATTAAAAGAAAAAGGTGTATCCACTTTAAAACCCAGAAAAATATGGTTTGATGATACTGTTCAGAGACTAAACGTTGATGAGCGTGGTGATTTATTAGGTGAGTTTACTGCTGAAGACAGATTATTAATAATCAATCAAAAAGGAATAGTTAAAACTCTCATACCAAATTTGAATATCCATTTTGATAATGATATGATTATTTTAGAAAAATGGGAACCCAATAAACCTATATCTGCAGTCTACTATGACGGTGAAAAGCAACGCTATTTGGTTAAACGATTTATGATTGAAAATCCAAACAAAGAAGAAAAATTTGTTACTGATCATCCAAATACACAATTACAAATTGTTGCAACAGATTATCGACCAATGATTGAAATAATATTTTCAAAAAAAAGCTTGGAAACCAGAATTTTAAACTTTGAAGAATTTATTGCAATAAAAGGTGTTAAAGCAATTGGTAATCAATTAACTACTGATAAGATTAAATTAATTAATTTATTAGATCCATTACCTTATGTAGAACCGGAAGTTAATGATGTAGAATTGGTTGATGAAGAAATTATAGATAACACCAATAACGAAGATAATAAAGAAAACAACGCAGATGAGCCACCAGTTGATGATGGCGGACAAACAACACTATTTTAAAGATTTGAATTTGTAAAACAAGACAGGATGGATATTATAAATAATTGGAAGGAGATAAGATTGCATTTTAATAAAAGTTTCCGTTCAAATTTTTATGTATCAATTGCATCAATTAGTTCAGAGAATACACCAACAATAACTCCAATAGGTTCTTTATTTTTAAATAATGATCAAACCGGATTTTATTTTGAAAAATATCCTGTAAAATTACCTATGTATTCTAAAATAAATAGGAAAATATGTGTGTTGGCAGTTAATAGTAATCGCTGGTTTTGGTTAAAATCTTTATTTAAAGGAAAATTCAATTCCAATCCTGGAATCAAACTCTATGGCAAACTTGGAGAAAAAAGAAACGCTACTGAAATTGAGATTAAAAGACTGAATAGAAGAATGAAAATGACAAAAGGTATGAGTGGTCATAAATACTTATGGGGAAGTATGACAATGGTAAGAGAATTATCTTTTACAAAAGGAGAAAAAATCAATTTAGGAGAAATGACAATAAATTTATAAATATAAACACATGAAAACTTCTTATACATTATTCGATCGAATTTTACACTGGACTTTAGCATTTGGTATTCTATTCATAATGCTAACTGTTTTTTTACGATTAAATTGGATGGAAAAAAACCATGTAGCAGCAATACTAACTGATAATTTATCAAATTTAGATATTGAAATTACTAAAGATCAAGCTATTAAAATTGCAAAGCAAATTCGTAAACCTATGTTTGATTGGCATATAACAATTGGATATGTAGTTGCAGGTCTTTTTGCATTAAGGATGTTATTTCATATTAATAATAAAAAATCTTTTAAACCTATAACTACAAAAGAGAAATTTCAAGCTTGGGTTTATAGAATTTTTTATGTCTTATTGGGAATTACTCTAACTACAGGATTATTGATCAAATTTGGTCCAGATTCTATACATGATTTAACTGAAGACATTCATAAACTAACCCTTTATTATATAATTCCGTTTTTGATCTTACATTTTACAGGAATTCTTTTAGCCGAACTGGGTTCAAAAAAAGGTATCATTTCAAAAATGATTGGAGGAGAAAAATAATTTGAAAATGTGTTAATTTGATGATTGGTTAATTTGAAAATATTTTTCACTATTGTTTTCCTCTATGGTATTGTTAACTATTCTTTTACTCAATGAGTACTTGCGTTTATCTTTAAAAAACTTATTAATTCACTAATTGCCAAACCTCTATGAGAAATTTTTCCTTTTTCCTTTATACTCATCTCAGCAAATGATTTATCAAAACCTACCGGTTTAAATATCGGATCATATCCAAAGCCTTCATTCCCTTGCTTTAGCTTTAATATTTCGCCTTTACAAACTCCCTTAAACTGATACTGCTTATCATTCAAATTTAATGCAATTACTGTTCTAAATTGTGCTTTTCTATTGCTAATACCTTGCATTTCCTTTAGCATTTTTTGTAAATTATCCTCATAAGTTACATTTCTCCCTGCATATCTGGCAGACAGAACTCCTGGAGCACCATTTAAAGCCTCAACTTCTAAACCAGTATCATCCGCAAAGCAATCATAACCATAATTTTTAGTTATATAATCTGCTTTAAGCCTGGCATTACCTTCAAGTGTATCTTCTGTTTCCTCAATATCTTCAACACAACCAATATCCTTTAAACTTAATATTTCAATTCTATCAGACAATAAAGCTTTAACTTCTTTCACTTTATTTTTATTATTAGTAGCAAAAACTAATTTCATATTCTTAAAATTTTATTAGAAACAAAAGTAATAATAAAATAAAAAACTGATTTTAAATTTTGAAATTATTACATTTGATGTGCCTTTAGAAAAGCAAAATAATGACTATTGAAAATATAAAAAAAAGCATTGAAAAATATAGACAAGAAAAGTTAAAAATATTTGTTACTTCTTCTTTTCAAACCCATAGTATTCCATTATTACATATACTAAGTGAAATAGATAATTCTATTCCAGTAATGTTTATCAATACAGGTTATTTATTTCCTGAAACATTAATTTTTAGAGATGATATTGTAAAGCAATTCAATCTAAACCTTGTAAATGTAACCACCTCTGTATCTAGAATTTATCAAAAAGATTGTAATGGTAATTTTTTATTTACTTCTGATCCTGATCGTTGTTGTTATATCAATAAAACCCAACCTATGGAACCGATTCTAGCTGAATATGATGTTTGGATCAATGGGATTAGAGCTGATCAAAATACCAATAGAAAGCATATGAAAGTTGAGCAAAATGGAGCTTTTAACTGTAAGCGCTTCCATCCTATTTTAGAATGGAATAACAAAATGATTTACGATTATATTAAAGAACATAATTTACCTAAGCACCCACTAGAAAACAAAGGATATTTAAGTATTGGCTGTGAGCCTTGTACTAGAAAATATGATATAACCAACAAACGTTCAGGGCGTTGGTTTGGATTAAATAAAACAGAATGTGGTTTACATACGGATCTTGCGGGGAAGTGAAAAGTTTAAATATCTCTCGCAAAGGCGCAAAGGCGCAAAATTAAAATAAAATGACTGAAAATGAAATATCTAAAATAATAGTCAATTCTTGTTATCAAATTCATGTAAAACTTGGTCCAGGATTGTTAGAATCTGTTTATGAAGAAATTTTATATTCTGAATTAATTGAACAAGGATTAATTGTTGAACGGCAAAAAGCAATACCTGTTATTTGGAAAGGAACTAAAATGAATCTTGGATTTAGAGCTGATTTAATTGTAGAAAATAAAGTAATCATTGAATTAAAATCTGTTGAATTAATTGCTCCGGTTCATCCTAAACAATTATTAACCTATTTGAAAATTACTGGTTTAAAACTTGGATTATTAGTGAATTTTAATTAGGCTTTGATTAAAAATGGAATCACAAGAATTGTAAGTAACTTATAAAAATACTCTCGTAAAGCCGCTAAGAAAAAAGGTTAAAAGACTTTGCACCTTTGCGTCTTTGCGAGAAAAGAAAAGAGAAAAAACATAAAATGAACATATTAATCACCGGTGGAGCCGGATATATAGGAACAGAATTAACTTACGAACTGGAAAAAAATCCACAAGTAAAAAAAATAATCATTTACGATAATTTAAGTCGTGGAAACATCAATTTATTTATTGGATATCATAAATTAAGTAACAAAATAAAGTTTATCCAAGGTGATATTTTAGATTCACGCCTTTTAAAACAAACTTTAAAAGGAATAGATGTTGTTTATCATTTAGCAGCAAAAGTAACTACCCCTTTTGCTGACCAAAATGCCCATTTTTTTGAACAGGTAAATCATTGGGGAACAGCAGAAATGGTTTACGCTGTTGAAGAAAGTG
>JAUWLK010000135.1 GCA_030613745.1 Flavobacteriaceae bacterium
CAATTTAAATAAATCTGCTTCAACTTTTACACCTAGCTTTTCAGCTTCATTAGTGTATAATTCAATTTTTTCTACTAATTTAGACATATGTCCATTAATTTGTATCTTATTGTTTTTCGGATTTTTAAACGACAAAAACTAATAAGAGAGTTTAACTTTATAATAAATCACCCAATTTTAAATCTGAACTCGTTAAAAAGGGCTGCGAAATTACAAATTATTTATTGTATTAACAATATGTTATTCAAATAATATTTAATGCTTTAATTGAATAAAAGTAATGATTTTTATAAAGCTATTAGAAAGGTAGGATATAATTCATTCATTACATTAAAATAATGATTTGATTATTTCAATTTCATTAATACCTTCTGCCTCAGCCTTATAATTTTTTACAATTCTATGGTATAAAATTCCAGGTGCAACGGCTTGTATGTCTTCAATATCTGGTGAAAATTTTCCATGAATTGCTCCATAAGCTTTTGCTGCTAGAACTAAATTTTGTGACGCTCGAGGACCAGCTCCCCAATCAATATAATTTTTAACAATTTCTGGTGCAATATTGGAATTAGGACGGGTTTTTGTTGTCATATTTACCGCATATTCTACAACATTATCAGCTATTGGTATTCTACGAATAACATGCTGAAATTCAATAATTTCTTCAGGAGATAAAATTGGATTTACAGTAGCACTTTCATCATTTGTTGTATTTTTAGCTATAATTACTTCTTCTTTAAATGAAGGATAATCTAAATAAATTGAAAACATAAACCTATCTAATTGTGCTTCGGGTAAGGGGTATGTTCCTTCTTGTTCAATAGGATTTTGTGTTGCCAATACAAAAAATGGAGAATCCAGCTTGTAGGTATAACCTGCAATTGTAACCGATCTCTCTTGCATAGCCTCAAGCAGTGCGGCTTGTGTTTTAGGTGGCGTACGATTTATTTCATCAGCTAAAACTATATTTGAAAAAATTGCACCTTTAATAAATTTAAAATGCCGATTTTCATCTAAAATTTCACTTCCTAAAATATCTGAAGGCATTAAATCAGGTGTAAATTGAATACGTTTAAAATTTAGTCCTAAAGCTTCAGCAACTGTATGAACTAATAATGTTTTAGCTAAACCTGGAACACCTATCAATAATGAATGTCCCCCACATAATATTGAAATTAATACATGATCAATTGCATCTTGTTGACCTACAATTACTTTTGAAATTTCTTCTTTTAGTAATTTATAACTCTGGACTAATTTGTTAATTGTTGTTACATCAGACATTTTAACTATTTTTTAGTCCAATTCTCTTTAAAAGAGCAATCTAAAAATCTATCATTAATTTTAATATAAGTATCTTTTATATTTTTCTTTGCCCATTTTTCAATAGTTTCAGTTTTCTTTTTTTGCAAAGCTAAATTTTGAATTTTTACATAATCAATCGAAATATCTGCTGTATGCACTTCTGTTTTACTTTTTAGAAGAATTATTTTATACATTTTTTTTCCTTCTCGTGTTTCTTCATAAAAAACATTGCTTATTTCTCCTGCTTTTAAATTACTCACTTTGGCATATAATTCTGGATCCATGCGCGTCAAGTCAAAATGTGAATCACCAGAAAGGGAATTTACTAAGGCTCCTTTACTCAATCTCGTGCTTTTATCATTGGAATACTTTAAAACTGCATCTTCAAAATTAATTTTAAGTTTCAAAATATCTACACGAATTTTTGTCAATGAATCTTCAACTTTATCCAAAACATCGTCATCAACTTTTGGCTGCATCAATATATGTCTTACATCTCTTTCTTTACCCTTTATTTTTTCAACAATAACAATATGATAACCAAAATCTGATTTAAATGGTTCCGATACTTCTCCTACTTCTAAACTAAAAGCAGCTTCCTTAAATTCTTTTACAAATGGGCTATTTCTTTCAATAGTATAAAAACCACTATTTTGGGTAACACCTGGGTCATCTGAATACAAAATAGCCTTCATTTTAAAATTTGCTCCTTCTTCTAATACTTCTTTTTTTATCTCTTTCAACCTATTGATTATCCTTTGTGTTTCATCCTCTGATGGTTTTACATCTATAACTATTTGAGATAATTCAATTTCAGCACCTATTTCAGGTAAATTATTTTCTTCGATCAAACTGTTGTAATATCTTTTAACTTCTTCTGGAGTAATATCAATATCTGAAGTTAATTTTTGTTGCATTCTGGAAATTAACAAACCCTCTTTTTCTACCCTGTATAATTCATCTTTAAGTTCTTTTCGTTTGTCAAAACCATATAAGTCTAACATCTTTTCTTCAGAACCTAGCTGTTGAATAAAATAATCCATTTTTCTTTGCACATTTGAATTAATTTCAGCTTCACTAACAATTACACTATCAATTACAGCATGGTGGGCTAAAAGTTTTCTATTCATAATTTGTTCTAACATCTCACAATCGGTTATTTCAATTTTCCCACCACTTTGCTGAATTAATTCTTGTTTAAAAGCAGCAATTTCTGAATCAAGTACTATATTTTTACCAACAACCGTTGCTACACCATCAACTTTTACTTTTTTTTGGGCAAAAGATTGAAATCCTAAGCAAATAATTGTTAAAAATATTATTCTTTTAATCATTTTAATATTGTTCAAATTGTTTTTTATTAATAGCATCTTTTACTAATGTTTGTTCAATTCTTTTTAATAATTCTAATTTGCGTTTGTGTAAAATCATTTGTTTTATCGTAGAAACCACATAACTTTTCGGGGCTATTTGATTACGATATAAAACATCTTTAACAGCCACCAAATATACTCCTAAAGAATCTTCTTTATAGATATATTTATTCTTTTTTAATATACTTTCATCTTTTAAAGTTGGAAGCTTTTTCAATACAGCATTATAACTAATCCAAATACTGTCATTAAAATTAAATGAATTAAATTCTAATTCTTTATCTATCAATAATTTAATATCTACTTTATCAGATGATTTAAAAAGCTTTATCACTTCCTTTTCATCTTTAAGATCTTTGTTAAAATGAATATACCTTAATTGAATTAAATCTTCATTTAGCCTATATATATTTTTATTCGTTTGATAATATTCATCAATATCATTTTCAGTTATTACAGTATCTAAATCTTGCTGTAAAACTGCTTTTTTATACTTATCAATTAAGAGTCCTTTTTTATATGAAGCCACTAAATTTTCAATTTCATCATTTTTATCCTCAATATTCATTTTGGCTTTCTGTAAAAGTAATTGTTCTATAGCCCAAGAATTGATAAAACTATTTCGAAATAAAATACTATCCTCTTTTGACAAATTATCAGGAAATATTTTAGCAATGTCATTTTCATATAAAAATGAATTATAAACTCTTGCAATAGCATCAATTTTTACATTTTGCTCTTTACATGAAAATAAACCAATTAAAATAATAATATATACAAAAAAATATTTCATCATAAATCAGGGTATTGTGATTTTAATTTTTTTAAAGTTTTTTTATTTAATTTTATTTTATACTTTTTTCGAAGATCTTCAACCCACTTATTTTCTAAATAAATTTGATAATCGTTAATTACTTCACCTCTGGTTTCATCAATTTTTTTACTTGAAGGAAGAATGATTTTATCTGTTTTTATAATGATATATTGATTGTTTTTTTCATTATATATTTTTGATACACCAATTGTAATTTCATAATTTTTGGGTAATTTACTACTACCTTCTTCTATAGTACCTACACTAAAAAGAACATGTATAGTAGCACCTTCATTAATAAAATTTTTAATTTGATCAATTGTTTTATTCTCTTCAAGATATTGTTTAACTAATTTTGCCTTTTCAATTGAAGTACAACTTGCAATGGATAATTTAGCACGTTTTTTCCAAGCATATTTTCTTTTATTGACTTCAAAATAATTAATTAAACCTATAGTATCTTTTTCTGATTTTTCCCATATATTTTTTTGAAGCAATTCAAAAAGTAATAAACCATCTTTGTACTCTTGATAAATAATTGCAAATTCCTTATCCGTTTCTTCTAAGTGGCTTTTAAAATAATTAATAATTTTTTTATTTTTAAAATCATCATACAATTCACCAATATTTTTATTTTTATTTTCTAGTGTGAAATTATAAAAATTATTAGATGTAAAATTTTCATTTTCAATGATTAATAAAGTTTTAGATGATTTCATTTTATCATTATCTACAGCATAAAAATCAGATAAAACTTCTAAATATTCAATTATTTTATACTGCTTTTTAAGATTATTTGCTAATGCTTTTTCTACATATTTCGATCTATTACCATTCTTAATTTTACTTTCAAGGAAATCATGTGATTCTTCAAAAGTTTTAACAGGATATTTTTTTAGTAATTTTAAAATATGCCAGCCATGAGTAGTTTTAAAAGGTTCTGAAAAATCACCATCATTTTGTAAACTAAAAGCAATGTCTTCAAAAGGTTTAATCATTTTACCAGTTCCAAATTTTGGCAAGGAACCTCCCTTTTTAGCTGAACTAACATCATCAGAGTGTTGTTGAGCAATTGTTTTAAAATCTCCTCCTTGCTCTAATTTATTATAAATATCAAAAATTTTATTTTTGGCATCAGTAGGATTCTCAGGGTTAAGCTTTACCATAATATGTGCAACTTGTACTTCTCCAAAAGAATTTCTTTTATCATTTACCTTTACAATATGGTAACCAAATTGGGTACGAAAAGGTTCAGAAATTTCTCCTTTTTTTGTATTAAAAGCAGCATTTTCAAAAGCATAAACCATTGAAAAGGCAGAAAAATAACCTAAATTTCCTCCATTTTGTTTTGCTGATGGATCTTCAGAATATTGTTTAGCTACTTGTTCAAAAGAAATCCCATTAAGTGCTTTATTTCGTGCTTCAGTAATCTTTTGATAAGCCAAAAGTGTATCCTTTGGTTTTGCATCAGGATTTAGTCTTACTAAAATATGACTGGCACTTACTTCAGTAACCGTTCTATCATAAGCTTCCTTAATTAAAAGCTCAACAGCCTCCTGATCTTGTAAATAAGGAGTAACTAATTGCTCACGATAATTTTCTAATTCACTTATATAAGTTGAAGATGTATCTAATTGAATATCATATGCTTGTTTTAATTTTAATTTAAAATCTACAAAAAGGTTAAAATAGTCATCAAAATTTTTATGTTCATTTTCAATAACAATATCTTTATTTTTTTGATAAACTCTTATAAACTCTGAAGTATAAACCTTTTCATCATCAATACTAAAAAGTACTTTATCCTTTTCTTGAGCATTTATCATTAATGCAAATAATAAAGCAGCAAATACAATAAGTTTTTTATACATTATATGGTTTTCAGTTTCCAAATTTTAAAAGTGGATTTTTTTAAAAAATCAAAAATATTTTATTTATATTATTTATCTGTTAAATTAATCACAAAGAAATTACACCATCAACTTTTGCAACTTCTTTATATTTTGTTATAATTTCATCAGGTGTATTCATATTCACAAATATGGTTAAACTTTTATATTTATCTGTTCTTGAGGGTTTAGAATTTATAACAGCACCTAAGTTATTAAATATATTTTCAATTTCCTTAATTTTTTTATCATCAGATGGAATGATAAATTTATATGTATATTTAGTTGGAAATGTGGTAGTTTCTTCCAAACTATTTTTTAATTTTTTATAAAATTCAGATTCTTTACTCATTAAAATAATTTAGATTTTAAGTTTACAAATTTACAATTATTATTTTCTTAATTTTGAATTTATATTTTAAACAATTTCATGCAGCAAAAAATTGTAATTACCGGAGGACCTGGAACTGGAAAATCAACTGTATTAAATGAATTTATTCGTTTAAATTATGTTTGCATGCCTGAAATTTCAAGAGATATTACATTGAACGCAAGAAAAAAAGGAATTGAACAATTATTTTTAAAAAAACCATTATTGTTTAGCCAATTGTTACTTGAAGGAAGGGTAAATCAATTTTTAGAAGCTGATAAAAATAGTGCTAAAATTGTTTTTTTTGATAGAGGTATACCAGATGTTCATGGGTATATGAATTACTTAGGGGTAGATTATCCAAATACTTATACTAAAACAAGTAAAAAAAATCGCTATTCGTTAATATTTTTGATGCCCCCATGGCAAGAAATTTACATCACAGATAATGAAAGATATGAAAGCTTTGAACAATCACTTGCTATACATAATCATTTAAAAAAAACATACTTAGAATTAGATTATAATATTATTGAAGTTCCTACAGGAACAGTTGAAAAAAGAGTCAATTTTATTCTAAAATATATCAATACATAAGATGAATTCGGCTAAAATTCTTTTACAAAAATATTGGAAACATCAGTCATTTCGTAGCCCTCAAGAACAAATAATCAATGCTGTAGTTAATAATCAAAATGTACTTGCTCTTTTACCAACCGGTGCAGGAAAATCACTTTGTTTTCAAATTCCTACATTATTAAAAGATGGAATATGCATTGTTATTTCTCCGCTAATTGCTTTGATGGAAGATCAAGTAAACAGTTTACAAAAAAAAGGAATTAAAGCTATAGCTTTGAATTCAAAATATAATAAAAAAGAAACTATTCAGGCTTTTGATAATATGCGTTTTGGAGAGTATAAATTTTTATATTTATCTCCGGAAAAATTACAATCAGAATATATTCTTGAAAAAATTAGCCAACTTAAAGTAAATTTAATAGCTGTTGATGAAGCCCATTGTATATCAGAATGGGGTCATGATTTCAGGCCTGCATATTTAAAAATATCTACTCTAAAGAAAATTCTTCCAAAAACAAATACAATTGCCTTAACTGCATCTGCTACTCCAAAAGTAATGGAAGATATTGTAAATAATTTACTACTGGAAAATATACAGATTTTTAAAAAATCATTTTTTAGAGATAATTTGGCTTTAAAGCTTATTAAAACTGATAATGTTTTAGAAAACCTGAAACAAATCCTTTTAAATATAAATGAACCTGTTATAATCTATACCAATACTAGAAAAAATTGTATAAATATTTCAAACTATTTAAATAATTGCCATTTTAAAAGCAATTATTATCATGGAGGATTACAAAATGATGAAAAATTAACTTCACTTAACAACTGGCTTAAACAAATCACTCCAATTATGGTTGCTACAAATGCTTTTGGTATGGGAATTGACAAATCCAATGTAAGAGCTGTTATTCATACAAGCATACCAAATAGTATTGAAAATTATATGCAAGAAGTTGGAAGAGC
>JAUWLK010000140.1 GCA_030613745.1 Flavobacteriaceae bacterium
TTTATTTTGAATGTAAATTATTTTAATAGAGTTAAATAACAATACCACCAGTAATGTTGCTAATGCTGCTCCTTCGATTCCAAAATATTCGATAAGTATTCTATTCAAAATTATAACGCTAAATGCCATCGCTATAGAAAAATAAAAAAATATTTTATAATATATTGAATTTGTTAAAATAGCACCATTTGTGCCAAGTGATAATTTAAATAATTCGGATATAGATATCAATAAAACAATATAAATTCCTACTGAATATTCAGGTTTATTGATAATCAAATATAAGTCATTGATATTGATATTAATCAATAAAAAAAGTAATCCACCTGCTATTAATAAGTTAATTGAACTCTTTTTATAAAGAGATTCTACTTCTTTTAAATTACCATCGTTCAATTCTTTTGCCGTTATAGGATTAATGATTTGTTGCATAGCACGAGAAGGAATTGCAACAACAGAAGCTATATAAACTCCAACAGAATAATATGCTACTTGGGCAATTTTTTCCATTTGTGGAATCATAAATTTATCAATTTCTAACAAAATGGTGCCTGCAGATCCTGCCAAAATTATATAAAAAGAAAATGATAAAATTTCATTAATATTTTGAGGTAATCTAAACGAATTAAATTTTGGAAGATATAATTGTATGGCATAAAACATTATGATTAACATTCTAACCATATACACCAATACTAAAGCATAAATAAATTGTTCATTATTTAACAAACCATAATAAACACAAATTAATAGTATTAGAACAGAAATTCTTGCAAATACTTCACGAATAAAATTTCCAAAAACAGATTTCATTTGGACTTTACTCCATGAATAAAATACTTCAAAATATCCCATAAAAATGGCAACAATAAAAATGAGGTAAGTATATTTTTTAATAATAATATTTTCTCTAGATAAAAAAACAGCAATAGAATCGTAAAATATAGTACTAATCAATGCCAATGGTATTATTATAAGTAGAGGTAAAAATATTGCTGTTATTAAGAAATTATCTTTTTCATATTTTTCTTTATAGGAATAAAAAAACTTGATTATAGTATGCTGCATCCCAAATATTAATAAAGGCATCAATATATTTGATGATGATAATAAAAAAGTGACCAAACCAAAATATTCAGCTTCTAAAAAGTGAGTATATAAAAATAATACATTAATTCCACCAATTGTAAAACCCAAAAATATTATTAAAGTGTTTTTAAATGATTGATGTAATACTATACCCATTTTTTAATTTTTTACAATTAATTTATTTGATAAATAATTAAATCTTAAAAACAATAGTATTGCCGAAGTGGTCAACCCTGCTAATAAACCAATCCAAATACCTTGTGAGCCAAAATTTAAAGTTTTACCTAAAATATAACTTATTGGAAAACCTACAACCCAATATGCTATAAAAGTTAAAAATGTTGGTATTTTAACATCTTGCATACCACGTAATGCTCCTAAAACAACCACTTGAAACCCATCTGATAATTGAAACAAACCTGCGATTAGCAATAACGATGCTGCTGTATTGACAACTGATACATTATCAATATAAACCAAAGGTAGTACGTCTTTTAAAACAATAAAACCTATTGCGAAAAAAAATTCAATGATAAAGACTTGCAAAAATATTGAAAAACTGATTCGTCTTAAATTACTAAAATTTTGCAATCCTTTTTGGTTGCCCACTCTAATAGTAGCAGTAACTCCTAAACCAACAGCAATCATAAATGTCATTGACGATAAATTTAATGCAATTTGATTGGCTGCTTGATCAATTGTACCTAAAGTGCCTGCTAACCAAATTGCTGCAGTGAAAATTCCTACTTCAAAAAGCATTTGCATTGCGGATGGAAATCCTAAATTTATAATTTGATAAAAGACCTTTTTATGAATATCAATAAGTCTTAAACGTTTAAAAAATGGTGTGAATTTATCTTTTGATCTTAAAATTAAGACAATAAAGATTAGCATAGCAAACCTAGAAAATAAAGTACCCAATGCTGCCCCTTCCAATTCTAAACGAGGGAAAATCCATATTCCATAAATTAAAAAAAAGTTTAAAACAACATTTACAACATTAGCTATTAAAGTTGCATGCATGCCGTATTTGGTTTGAGATAAACCGTCAGTAAATTGTTTAAATGCTTGAAAAACCATTAAAGGAATCATTGAAAATGCAACAATATTCAAATAAGGAATTGCTAATTCAACAACCTCTTCCGGCTGATTCATATAGTGAAGAATAGGTGTGGCCAAAACCAACATTAAAAACATACTCAATCCTAAAACTGTACATAAAATAAGTCCGTGTTGAAAATATTTCCTTCCTTTTTCAATATCATTTTCACCATCAGTTTCAGCAATTAATGGAGTAATTGCAAATGAAAAACCTATTCCTAATGAAAAAGCAATAAAAACAAAACTATTCCCTAAAGAAACAGCTGCTAATTGTGCTGCTCCTAGCCTCCCCACCATAATATTATCAGCTAAACCAACTAAAATATGCCCTAAATGACCTATCATAATTGGATACGCTAATTTAAAATTATATCTAAACTCAGATGTGTATTTATTAAAGTTCAAAGATTTTTCAGTTTGTTGATTCTTGATACAAATTTAAATTTTTCTTTAAGTTTATTTCATTTTA
The DNA here is from genome assembly GCA_030613745.1 of Flavobacteriaceae bacterium. Taxonomy (GTDB): domain Bacteria; phylum Bacteroidota; class Bacteroidia; order Flavobacteriales; family Flavobacteriaceae; genus Lutimonas. The sequence goes on from JAUWLK010000140.1 coordinate 2,660, forward strand.
GTTTAACTTTCTTAAATTTAAATAAAAGAATATCTTTTTTATATATTTGCATATATCGCATCATTTAAAAATTATAGCATGAAAATTTTAAAAAAAATATCAAATTCTAAAACTTTATTTGGTTTAATTTTAATTTTTAAGATTTCCATTTATTCGATTTCTGCACAGGATGTTACTACAATTCAAGCAAATAATGAAGATATTAGTGATAATTTAGATCTTGAAGCTGTTGCTTCAATTTTTGGAGAATCAAAAGATTTAGAAGATTTTGAAAAAAGATTAAATGATCCGGATACCCAAATATCAAATTTAGATTTAAATAATGATGGTGAAGTTGATTATTTAAGAGTAATGGAAACCGGTACTGAAAAAAATGTACATACAATTTCAATTCAAGCAATAATTGGTAAAGATCAATATCAAGAAGTAGCAACTATAGATGTTAAAAAAGATTCTAAAGGCAAAGAACAAGTACAAGTTGTGGGTAATGTTGATATGTATGGACCAAACTATTATATTACACCTGTTTATCCTGTAGTTCCTATATTTTTTACTTTTTTCTGGATGGCAACCTATCACCCTTGGTATTCACCTTGGTACTGGGGATATCACCCTCCTTATTTCAGGCCATGGAGACCTTATCCTCCTTATAGATACAGAAGCAATGTTCATGTTCATATCAATATACATAATTCCTATAACCGTACTAATGTTAGGGTTAATAATAATGTTAGGATCAATAATAAAAATAATTCTTACTTTAAAAATAATCCTGATAAATCATTCAATAAAAGAAATCCAGGAGTTAGTAACCGATCTGATCTAAATAAAAATAGAAAAACTACTGCAAATAGTAAGGGTATTAATAATAGGGCTGATTTAAATAACGCTAAAAAAAACAAAGGTATAAATACCGATAAAGGATATAAATCTTCAGGAAGACCTGTAACTAAACCAAGTACTAGACCAAGTACAAAGCCAAGTACTAGACCGAGTACAAAACCAAGCACTAAACCAAGTACAAAGCCAAGTACTAAACCGTCAAAAAAACCTACTACTCGTCCTTCTAATAAGCAAAGTACAAGACCAACTAATAAGTCTTCATATTCTAAACCTAGTTCAAGACCGTCACATTCATATTCTAGACAAGCGCCTTCAAGATCAAGTTATAGAAGAACCAGACATTAATATATATTTTATAAAAATCTTAAAAAAATACAAATGAATTTAAATATTGATGAAATATTAAGCTATTTAACAAATACTGTAATGGAATATGGTCCAAAATTGATTGGAGCAATTATTGTATGGATTATCGGAACCATAGTAATTAAAAAATTAATAAAAGTATTTGGTAATACTTTAGATAAACGAGATACTGATGCATCACTAAAACCATTCCTTAAAAGTATTGTTAGTATACTATTAACTGTTTTACTTACAATTAGTGTACTTAGTATGTTAGGTGTTGCAATGACATCTTTTATTGCAATTCTTGGTGCAGCTGGTTTGGCAATAGGCCTTGCATTATCAGGTACTTTACAAAATTTTGCCGGTGGTGTTATGCTATTACTTTTTAAACCTTTTAAAGTCGGTGATTTTATTGAGGCACAAGGTTATAAAGGAACTGTAAAAGAAATACAAATTTTTAATACAATTCTTACAGATCTTGATAATAAAACTATCATAATTCCCAACGGAGGGCTATCAACTAATTCAATGGTAAATTATTCTACAGAACCTATCAGAAGAGTTGATATTTCTGTTGGTATTGCCTATGGTGAGAGTGTTGAAAAATCAAGAGAGGTTTTAATTAAACTTAGCCAAAGCGACAAAAGAGTTTTGAGTGATCCTTCTCCATTTATTGGTGTAACTGAAATGGCAGACAGTTCGGTAAATTTAACTTTTAGAATTTGGGTAAAAGCTGAAGATTATTGGGGTGTATATTTTGATATGAATGAAAATGTTTACGATGCCTTCAATCAATCTGGTATTCAAATCCCTTTTCCACAAATGGATGTTCACTTACATAAGTAAGAATATAACAACAAACTTATATATTATAAACTGTCTATTATGGGCAGTTTTTTTGTTTTATACCTCTTTATAATAACAGCAATCTCCTTGTTCTGACTTTACATCATTTCTTGATATTCTTTCTCTAAAGGTTTCAGCAACAATTTCATCGGCAATAGCCAAACAAGCAGTAGCTGCAGGAGAGGGCGCATTTATCACATGTGTAACACCATTATTATTTATAATTTTAAAATCATCAACCATATCTCCGTTCAAATCAATCGCCTGAGCTCTTACTCCCGACCTTGAAGATTTTACATCATCTTCATTAATCGAAGGCAGTAGCTTTTGCAACTCTTTTACAAAAAGTTTTTTTGAAAATGCTCTTTTATATTCATCTATTCCTTTACGCCAGTTTTTAGCAAATAATTTCCAAGTTCCAATAAAAGTCAATGCTTGTAAACTATCTTTAAAATTAAAACTAGTTGTACTGTACCCTTCCCTTTTAAAAGAAAATACAGCATTTGGCCCACACTCTAAACTACCATCAATCATACGTGTAAAATGTACTCCCAAAAAAGGGTACTTCGGGTTAGGAACCGGATAAACCAAATTATTAATTTTATGCTTTGCATGATCATAAAATTCATAATAATCACCTCTAAAACCAACAATTTGCATATCTAACTTTAGCTTGTCTTTTTTTGCAATTCTATCAGATTGTAAACCTGAGCAAATAATAACTTTTTCACCAATAAAATTACCTCGATTGGTTTGTACTATTTTTTTATCTTTATTTCTTGATATTTTTTGAACTTCACAAAGATTAAATAATTTACTATCCGTATTTATTTCAGGAATTAATTGAGCAAATTTATTTGCAACATCAACATAATTTATAATGCCGGCAGTAGGCACCCAAATAGCTTTTATGCCTTTTACAAATGGCTCTTTTTCTAAAATTTCAGACGGACTTAAATACCGAATACCCTCAGTATTATTTTTCTTACCGTTTTGAAAAATGTCTTCTAAAATTGGTATTTCATCATTATTGATTGCCACAATAATTTTACCACATACCTCATGTTTAATATTATTTTTATTAGCAAATTCAATTAATTGTTCTCTACCGTTTTTACAATTTAAAGCTTTTAATGAACCTGGTTTATAATAGATTCCTGAATGAATTACACCAGAATTTCTTCCAGTTTGATGAAACCCAATTTTGGCTTCTTTTTCAAGTATTGCAATTGATTTTTTAGGAAATTTCAATTGTAACTTATAGGCTGTAGCCATTCCTACTATACCACCTCCTATTACAATAAAATCAAAAGTTAGATTTTTCATTTAAAAATTATTCCAATAGTATAATTATATATACAAAATTAACATGAAATTATTTCTAAAACATCAGAATTGATCTAAAATATTATAAACTATTTAACATGTTTAGATTTTTTCATAAAACTTAGTACTATAAATCCTGCAATAAAAAATACTGCTAAAATCAGAATAAACAATCGTAATGAATTGGTAAATGAGCTTACAACTCCGGCGATTATCATACCTACCACAATTGCGATTTTTTCGGTAACATCAAAAAAACTAAAATATGTTGCATGATCTTTTGTTTCATCAGGTATCAACTTAGAATATGTTGAACGAGAAAGTGTTTGAATTGCACCCAATACAAAACCTATAAATCCACCCAAAGCATAAAATTTTAAATATACATTAGGGTCTTCTTTATGTAACATATAAGCACCTATACAAGCAAAAGCCCAAATCAAAATTGTTATTTTTAGAGCTTTGATATTTCCAATTTTTTTTGATATTCTTGAAAAAACAAATGCACCAACAATACCTACTATTTGTATTAGTAAAATAGTAATAATCAAATTACTAGTTTCCAAGCCTAAATCTTTAATACCAAAAACAGAAGCCAATAATATAATTGTTTGAACACCAATACTATATAAGAAAAATGAAATTAGTAATATTTTTAATTGACTATACTTTTTAATTTCATCAAATACAATTTTTAGTTCACGAAAACCTTTAAAAATATAATCTTTTTCTGGTTTTCTCTTAAATGGATTATCTGGTAAACGGCTAAATGTAAATTGTGCAAATCCTAACCACCAAGTCCCGACCATTAAAAACGAAATTCGAGCGGGTAAAGTAGCATCAGTTATACCATAAATCTCTGGTTTCATAACCATTGACAAATTGAATGCTAATAACAAAACCGAGCCAATATAACCTAACATAAATCCTTTAGCACTAACACGATCTTGGTCTTCAGGTGCTGCGACTTCAGGCAAATAAGCATTATAAAATACTATGCTTCCCCAAAAACCAATACTTGCCAAAATAGTAAATACTAGACCTATCCATATATTTTCTTTTCCTGTAAAAAAATAGAGAGACATCACCGATAGAGATCCCAATAAA